>CAZSTU010000082.1:0-9929 GCA_964609745.1 uncultured Halanaerobiaceae bacterium | reverse complement strand
CTTTTCTAAATCAGAACTGTCTTCAAAATCAACTACCTGTAAAGAGCCACCTTCCAGATCTCCAAGATGAATCTGTCCATTACCATCAACATGAATATCTCGTTCATTAATGGTCTGAAGAGGTTCTCCATCTTCACCAAGTACCGGATAACCCTGTTGTGTTACAATCTGACCTTCATTATTTAGGGTAAAATTACCATTACGGGTATAGGACTCTCCCATTGGTGTATCAACTACAAAATACCCCTCACCCTCTATGGCCAGATCCAGTTCATTACCTGTGCGCTGTAAGTTCCCCTGCCTGTGACTGGTATATGTTTCATCAATATTAACTCCAGTTCCCAGTTCACCTATTGTGGCTTCTTTTTCACCACCTGACATCCGGGAAAGCAGCATCTCAGGAAAAGCCTCCTGAATAGTCTCATCCTTTTTGTATCCAGTTGTATCAGCATTGGCCAGATTATTACTTACCACATCAAGCTGTCTTTTATTAGTAAGCATGGATGCTGCTGAAGTATAAAGCCCTTTTATCATTATTTCACCTCCTTTTAGTTGCCTGTCATGATTTTTTCCAGAATATCAAACGGCTTCTCATCATTATTAAACTGGTATTCTCCTGGCTTTATTCTTTTTTCTATATCAAATAATACCATGGCCTTCATAAACTGATCTTCTTCCATCAAATCCTTATCATCCAGGAGTGCAGCAGTCTGTAATGCCGTATATCCTTCGGGAATAGTAAGTTCTATTTTCCTGCCAGTTTCAGGCAGAGGATAATCATCCAATAATTCTATTTTTGAGTCATTTAATGTTATACCGGCTATTTCACCGTCTGTTGCAGGTTCTCTATTATTACCGGCAGGAAATAAATCATTAATCATCAATCCTCCAAGCAATAACAATAATAATCCCAATACAATCAACGTATCCCACAATATAGACTTAATCATTTTTATCTACCTCTTTGCCCCGCATCCTGAGTATGAGTCTGGCTTCTCTGACACCTATATCCATTTCTTCTGCAATTTCTTCTGGAGAAAGACCATCACTTGATAATTTTAATATTTTTTGCTGGCGTGGTGACAATTTTTCCTCCGCTAATTTTGCCCCTGCTTGTGACATGACTTTTGCAAAATCACTATCATCTTTCACAGAATTTTTTAGTCTTTTCTCCTTTTTAGAAATCTCTTCTATTAACTCTTCCAGTTCATTATTAATTTTTTTTAATTTATCCCTTTTTTGCCGGGCCTGCTGTATATGATCATATTCTATACCGACATTTTTTTCATTTACATCTAATTTTACAGCAGAACCCGGCTTTTGCATATTTTGCTGCATATTTTTAGGATATACATTTTCCGGGGCTCTGCTGGTTTTATATTCGCGCAGTTTCCCCACAAGTCCTATAAAAAATAATACAGCCCCGGTGAAAACAAAAAGCCAAGCCATAAATTTCACTCCTGTATCATATTTTTACATCCACTATATTACCCTTTTTCTTCTTAGTATTTCCCCTGTTTTTTTCTTCTTTTTCTTCTTTTTTCTCCTCTTCTTCTGATCCGGACCTGGCTTCACTCTGATTTTCCCCATCCTTTCTGACCCTCTCACCTTCAGCCTCATCTCGGGCATTAACCTGACGCTGTTTTAATTCTTTCTTTTTATCAAGTTGCTGAGCCAGTGCCCCCTGTTCCTGATACTGCTGCATGTGTTCAATCTGCTGTTGTCTTTCTACTTCAAGTGTCATCTGCAGGGTGGAATAGGGAGTAATGGGTTCAGTCATCTTTAATCACCACCTAAAGAGGAATCTGTCTGACCTCACCTTCATCTTCCTAAAGGGGAATCTGTCTAACCTCACCTCCATCTTCAATAAATGAGGAATGTCTGAGTTCATCGTGAACATTATATTGAGAATTACCTATAACCATCTGCACTCCGGAGAAAACTTTTTTATTGACCTTTATTTTGCCTTTGGCCACATTGCTCAACTTCTCTTTTAATTCCTCCATTTCATTTTCCTTTTCTTCAATTGATTCTTCAATTTTTCCTTTTGTCTTTTTTAACCTTTGAAACATAATCTCCTGATTTGACGGTAATTTCCCCTGTTTTTCTTTCATTTTTTGAAGTGCTCGTAAGGCTTTCTTTGTTTTCAAAAGATTTTGTTCTGCCTGATTAATTTCTTTTTCCAGTTCCCCAATTCTTTCCTTGCATTCAGGGTTGATGCCTGCTTCCAGTATTGTCCTGGTAGCCATGGAAGAACCAATTATATTTGCTTCAATATGATGTCCTGCCCGGCATTTCCCCCCTACAAGCAACCCCTTGTTCTGACTAACTATAATATCTTCAGCAGCAATAATTCTACTGTGCATAATGGCATCAGAAACTATAACACTTTTTTGACTCTCCACATTACCATTTTCCACAAATTTTATTCTCACATCACCTTCTGCCTCAATCTTTCCCTTTTCCTTGCCCACAAAACCTTTGTTAATAACGACTTCTCCCCCACTTTCAATACGAGCCGCAGAAACTCTGCCTCTAATTTCAACATTTCCACCGGCTTTAATCACAAAACCTTCTTCTACATCTCCCTTAACATACACATTACCCACAAAATCAATATTTCCCGTGTTAATATCCACATTACCGTTAACTTCGTGAATGGGCAGGACATTAACTTTTTTCTTTTCTTTGACCACCTGACCCTTAATATTTGAAACAAGGATTTTTTCGTCTTTTTTTTCTGTATTTTTACCTGAGGGAAGTTCAGCTTCCTCTGGTTCAGGCGGCTCTATCTCCTCTCCAGTTACAGTCTTACCGGGTTTACCCGGTACCGGGTCCTTTACTGTAACAAGAGTATCACCAGGATTAACGTTTGTTATAAGACCACGGTCGTAAAAATCAATACTACCATCTTCCCGTTCAGTCCCGATGGATTCATCACGAACTTCAAAATGATATTCAAGTTCTCCATCTTTGCCGGGTTCAGGTTCATCCCCCTCAGCAATTAACAATTCCTTTTGTTTTTCCCTGTGCTTTATAACCTGCTTTAGTTTATCATCTTTTATCCCGTAAATAACACCTGCTTCATGTAGTATTTCTTTTAATTTATCATAACTAATTTTTTCGCCACCAAGGGCCGGTTTATAGGTCAAATAGGCTCTTAATTTATCACTGCTGATGTTTACTTCAACCTCTGCATCCTCATCAAGTTCTGGTTTGCGAGGAGCAATTTCAACCCATTCATTTTCAGCTTCCCTTACTGTCTCCTGCAAAGCTTCCTGATCAACTTCTTCAATCTTTTTTTCATTTAAAACATTTTCTACCTCTTCATAACTTACTCTTTTGCCTTCACCCTCCGGTGGTATAACCTTTAAAAAAATGCCCTCATCAACAACTTTAATCTGAAATTCACCATCAAGATTAATATCTTCAGCCAGATCTAGAGCATCTTCATCTACTGTATCTTCTTTTAATTTGACCACATATACATTTTTACTTTTTTTGAATAAACCAAAAACCCCGCCCTTTTTTCCTTCATCCAGTTCCACCAGCAATTCCTCTTCTCCCACTTTTCTTTGCAGTTTCTTAGAAAATTTTTCGCTACCCCTCTTAAGTGCTTCCTTTTCATCCTTTGCTTCTACTTTTATTGTTTCAGTCATAACCAATACACCTCTCCCTTTGTCCTTCCTTAGACTAATTGTCCTTTTTTATGACTTAAATAACCTCGTAGTCTATAAACCGCTTTTTGGTGTATTTGAGAAATTCTTGCTTCAGACAAATTCATTACTTCCGCAATCTCAACTTGAGTCAATTCCTCATAATAATAAAGAGAGATTACTAATTTTTGTTTTTCTCCCAAATTATCAATAGCTTCAGCCAAAAGTTCAACAGTAATGCTATTATCTAACTCTTTTTCAGGATTTTTCCCGCTATTGTCAGGTATTAAATCAAGGATCACAGACTCCCCTTCCCCCATCTCAGAATAAAGAGAGATCCACTGTGATGAATATAATTTATGATAAAGTTCATTAATCTTCTCCCGGGGAAGATCCATTTCCTGACTTAATTCCTCTACAGTAGGTCTCCTGCCAAGTTCATCCCTTAACCTTTCAGCTGCTTTTTTTAGTTTTTTTCCCTGACGACGCATTGAGTGAGGGAGCCAGTCCAGTCTTCTTAAATGATCAATAATTTCTCCTCTAATACGCCGGCTGGCATAAGTTTTGAACTTAATACCCCTACGGTGATCAAAACGTTCTATGGCATCCAGTAAACCAATAATACCAAAACTCTCTAAATCCTCCTTTTCTATAAAATCAGGTACAAGCATTTCTACTCTTCCAGCCTGATATTTTACCAGAGGTAAATAATTTTTGATTAGTTTCTGGCGGGCATTTTTATCACTATTTTCTTTATATTCTTTCCAGAGCTGGATATTTTCTATCATATTTTATACTCTCCTTATGGAGCTTCCTTCTCATCCACTTCCAGAACGGTAGGATCCATTGGAGAAAAATCATTTTCTGCCTGCTCATTTTCTCTATTAATATTATCACTGCCTTCAGGACTATTATTTTTTTGAGAAGAAGGGTTTGAAGGTGTTGACCCTTCTTTCATTTTACTATTAAAATATTCTATAAGAGTTATTAGGAGCCAGATTATACTTACCCCCAGTAATAGTGCAATTAAACCCCTGCGAAATACTTCAGCCAGGGCCTCTCGCTGTATTAAATTAATCAAAACCGTAATAATATAGAGTACTGTACCTGCAAGCAGGCTTACCGATAATTTCTCACTGTCAAAAAAACTCATCTTATAACAACCCTTTTCTTCTCAATTGTCGTTGATAATCAAATAGCCATCCTATTATCTGATCACGAACCCGCCTTTTTAAGTTAATAAATTCTATACCCACCGCTTTACCGTCAGGCAAACTATAAATCTGTTTTACCTCTCCCGGCAATGGAACATCAGATAAATCCGGTATATCAATTAACATTTCCACCAGATCATTTTCTTCAAGTTCACTATTAAGTATCAGTTTCACTCCTCCACCACTGATATCAATTGTTTTACTGTCAACATAATCCTGAATTGGCTCCAGGTCATCATTGATTAGTCGGTATCTAACATCTCTTTTTACCTCAAGTCGAAAATAGTTTCTGCGTTGAATTCTAACTATTTCTTCGGGCGGTTCAATAACCAGCAGGTGTATATTTTCTTTAATTCTGCGTATGACCTTTGAGTTGAATTTATAGGCAGCATCGTCTCCGGTGAAAAATACAAATATATCTGAACCCGGTCTTAAAGGAACAACTGATTCGGATTTAAAAGGAGGATAAATTTTCACAAATTCCTCATTAATAGCTGCAATTTTGCTGGGATATGTCCCTTTATAGGGGCCACTTTTAACTTCAATTTCTATCTGCTGATTGACCTGGATTTGTTCACTAATGGCTAGCACCTCCATTATCCCTTTTTAAACATTCCTACTACACGATATATAAAGCCTTTCATTCCCCGGGGGGGAGTTTCCGGTTCTCTATCAAGCAATTTATCAGCAGCAGCACGAAAAGCCTTAGCAGCTTCACTATCTGGAAATAATTCCAGTAAAGACTGCTGCTTTTTGACAGCCTGTACTACCTGACTGTCATATGGTATAAAACTGTTAAATTTTATTTCAAGATCAAGGTACTCACTGATAACACTTTTCATGCGATTGACCACATCTTTACCTTCCCTGCTGGAACTAACCTGGTTGATAATTAAACCCAGATCACCCTTAAAATTGCTGTTTGCCAGAATTTTTATAAAACTGTAGGCATCCATTATCGAGGTTGGCTCAGGGGTTAAAACAATTAGCGCCTCATCAGCAGCCAGTGTAAAATTCATAACTCCCTGATTTGCTCCAGCACCGATGTCAATTAATATTATATCATAATTATCTTCCAGATGTGAAGAAGCCTTTAGTAGTCTTTTTACTTCCTGCTTATTTATATTTACAAATGCATCCCCTCCAGATATGCCCGGTAAAACATTTATATTATGCGGGCCTTCCAGAATAGCATCTTCAAGACGGCAGCGGCCGTTCATTACATGCTGTAAAGTATAGGTTGAAGTTAAACCAAGTAATATATCAATATTGGCCATACCCAGATCTCCGTCTAAAAGCAATACTCTATTATCCAATTTTTGCAGAGCCAATCCCAGGTTAACAGTTATATTTGTTTTACCTACCCCCCCTTTACCACTGGCAATAGACATAATACGGGTATTGCTCTGAGCAGTTTTTAGATTATCTTTTCCTTTATTTTCTTTTACCATCCTGCGCAGTGCAGATGCCTGATCATTCATTTAAATCACCCAGCAAAAATTCGGTTAATTTTTGGGGAACTGCCTCCTCAATATCATCAGGTACATCCTGGCCATAGGTAATATAGGAAAAGGGGTAATCAAATTCTTTTCTTAGATTAAACACATCACCAAAGGTGTTTGTCTCATCAATTTTGGTCAAAAGTAATTTATCAGGAGCAAGACGTCCAAAATGATTAATTACCTCTATTTGGTCTTCACTTTTAGTATTTAAACTTATTAGTAAATGGGTTTCATCAATCAGTTCACTGGCAGTAAAACCCTGCAGTCTGCCCAGTTGCAGCTTATCACTCCAGCTGCTACCAGCAGTATCCAGCAAAATCAGATCAAACTCTTCCCTATCTTCCCTCAGGCTATCCTTTAATTCTTTTTCATTATATACCACCTTTAATGGTATATTCATGATTTCACTATAAGTTTCAAGCTGCTGGACGGCAGCTATGCGGTAGGTATCAGCTGTAACCAGTTTAACCTTAATATTATCTTCCAGAGAAAATTTGGCTGCAAGTTTAGCTATAGTGGTAGTCTTTCCCACCCCGGTAGGCCCAATAAAGGCCACAACTTTATTTTTATTTCCCAGTTTAATCGGTGCAGAGGGGCCAATTAGTTTTACGGTACTCTCAAAAACTCTATCGTAAAATTCACTATCATTATCCTTTATTTCGGCAATAATATTGCTGACAAATTCTTCGGCCAGATTATGTTTAACACCCTGTTGTAAAAGATGATCATAAACCCTTCCCGGTTCTCCTTCAAACTGTGACTTCTTTTCCCAGCTTTTTTCCAGATTACTTACCATCTTTTTTATATCATGTATTTCTTTTAAGGTTTCATCATTTTTAACCGGTTTTTGGGGCTCATCCTCCAGGGCAGCCATGACTTCTACTTTCTGACTGCCAAAAAGACCCAAAAAACCCTTTTCTTTAAATTTACGGGTATTGAGTATAATAGCATCAGAACCCAGGTCAGCCTTAACCTTAAAGATTGTATCCTGTATATTATCTCCAACATATCTTTTGACTTTCATTTAATTCACCGTCCCCAGAATTTCAAGATCTACATCGGTTTCTAGTTCATTATATGATAAAACAATCAATTCTTCCAGTGAGCGATATGTCATTTCTTTTAACGGTCTTCTAATAGCAGGTGCAGTCAGTATAATCGGATCATAACCCTGCTGTAACAGCACCTGAACTTCACCGGCTATCTTATCTATTAACTGCTGGGCCCGCTGGGGATCAAGGGCCAGATACTTGCCCTGATCGGACTGTTCCAGAGATTGATTTAATTCATCTTCAAGCCTGGGGTCTATCCCCACCACATATAATTTACCATCTTCCGCTTTATAGAGGTTGGTAAGCTGTCGGGCAAGAGATTGTCTTACATATTCTGTTAGAAGCTGTATATCCTTGGTCTTTGGTGCATAATCAGCCAGTGTTTCCATGATTGTAACCAGATTATTAATTGGTATTCCTTCCCAGAGTAAATTTTGCAGTACTTTTTGAATTTCCCCAAGACTCATCAGATCAGGTATTAACTCATCAACTACTGCCGGATAATCACCTTTAAGATTATCAATTAATTCCTGAACTTCCTGTCTGCCCAGCAGTTCATGGGCATGTGATTTGATTATTTCTGTCAGGTGAGTGGCCATTACAGACGGTGGATCCACAATAGTATAATTGGCCAGTTCAGCTTCCTCTTTTTGGTCCTCACTGATCCAGATGGCATCTGTTCCAAAAGCAGGCTCTATGGTTTCAATCCCATCTATTTCTTTGCTGGTCAGACCTGAATCCATGGCCAGATAATGATCCGGCAAAATTTCATATCTATCTATTTCTACACCCTTTAGTTTAATTCGATAAACATTTGGTTCTAATTGCAAATTATCCAGTATACGAACAGGTGGTACTATAATTCCCAGTTCCATGGCTGTTTGCCTTCTAATCATGGCAACTCTATCCATAAAATCACCACCCTGTTCAGGCAGGACAAGAGATATTAAGTTATAACCAACTTCTACCTCCATCTGATCAACCTGTATTAAATCTGTTAACTCCTCCGTCTCCGGCATTTTTTGTCTGCTAACCTTTTCTTCCTCTTCACTTACTGCCATTTCGGCTTCACGGACCTGCTGGGAATAAACTAAATATGCCAGTCCTCCAATCATTAGTGAAAGTACCAGAAATGGCACAAAGGGCAGGCCAGGCACAAAGGCCAGTAAGGCCAGTACACCTGATGAAATCCAGAGGGCCTTGGGCTGGCTCATAAGCTGTTCGGTCAGATCCTGCCCCATATTATCCTTGGCAGCCGCTCTGGTAACAACCATACCGGTAGCGGAAGATATAAGCAGGGCCGGTATCTGACTGACCAGACCGTCTCCAACAGTCAGCAGTGTATATGTCTGGGCTGCTTCGGCAAAACCCATTCCCTGCTGAACCATACCGATAATAAGGCCGCCGATAATATTAATTGCTGTAATAATTATCCCAGCAATGGCATCTCCTTTGACAAACTTACTGGCACCATCCATGGCACCGTAAAAGTCAGCCTCATCACGTATCTTCTGTCTTTCTAGTTTTGCTTCCTGTTCGGTAATGATTCCGGCATTAAGATCAGCATCAATACTCATCTGTTTACCGGGCATGGCATCAAGGGTAAACCTTGCTGCAACTTCCGCCACCCTTTCAGCACCTTTGGTAATAACAACATACTGAATAACTATTAATATTAAAAATATAATTAGTCCCACAACATAATTACCGCCGACAACAAAATTACCAAAACTCATTATTATCTCACCGGCATAAGCTTCCCCCAGTATGAGGCGGGTTGTAGATACATTCAGCCCCAGCCTGAGCAGAGTAGCAAAAAGCAGCAATGAGGGAAACACAGATACTTCCAGTGGTTCAGTTGTATAGATACTGACCAGAATTACAACCATAGAAAAGGTGATATTGGTGGCCAGCAGCAGGTCCAGCAGCTGGGTTGGTAGTGGTATTATGAACATGATAATAATACCCACAACTGCCAGAGCAAATAAAATATCAGTATTTTTTCCAATATTAGTTAACATAATGGCTGGTGGTGTTCAGCACTCTTCCCCCCTTCCAGCAAAATATCAATAGTTTATCATTAATTATATTTATTATTATTTCTGAAGACAAAAGCCAGCACTTCGGCCACCGCCTGATATAAATCAACAGGTATTGTTTCTCCTATTTCTGTCATCTCATTAAGTGAGCGGGCCAGCGGTTTATTTTCAACAATTTCTATGCCGAGTTCTTCGGCCTTTTCCTTAATCCTCCGGGCCAGATGTCCTTCCCCTTTGGCAAGAACCACCGGGGCTTCCATCTCATCTATATCATATTTGAGTGCCACTGCAATATGAGTAGGGTTGGTAATAACTACGTCAGCCTCCTCCATGGCACTCATCATGCGGTTTACACTCATCTGCCGCTGTTTTTCCTTGCGGCGCTGTTTTATGAGGGGATCACCTTCCTGTTCTTTTCTTTCCTGTTTTACCTCATATTTGGTCATTTTTAAGTTTTGCTTGTGAT
>CAZSTU010000081.1:0-10028 GCA_964609745.1 uncultured Halanaerobiaceae bacterium | reverse complement strand
CTCAGCATTGGGTGAGCTTGCTGCACCATGCAGATAACGGGGATGATCAAAAAGACAGGCAGTCCCCCAGAGTAATTCAATGTCAGTTTCATCCATCTTTTTTTGTATTAAATCAACTATTTGATCCAGTTTTTTATTTGATTCAGCCAGTGTATCGCCCTCAGGGGCTATATCCCTATCGTGAAAACAAAAATATGGAACACCCAGTTTGGACATAAATTCAAAGGCAGCTTCAACCCGGGCTTTTGCTCTTTCCATTGGAGAAGAAATCTCATCCCAGGGCCGCTGCATGGTTCCCCTGCCGAAGGGGTCAGATCCATCCCCGGTAAAAGTATGCCAGTAGGCCACAGAAAAACGAAGGTGTTCTTCCATGGTTTTATTTGCTATTTTTTGTTCAGGATTATAATGTCTAAAAGCCAGGGAATTGTCCGTATCAGGACCTTCATATTCTATACTTTCTACCTCTGGAAAAAATTCTCTCACAATTAGTACCTCCCTTATGTCTATTATTATTTAAATGAACCTGCAGTCCAGCCTTCTATAATTTTCTTTTGCATTGAAACAAAGATGACAATAATCGGTAAAATTATAACATTGGTGAAAGCCATAACCTTATTCCACATGGTAACCTTTGAACCAATAAAAGTGTATAATCCCACAGTGGCGGGTTGCATACTCATTTCATCCATTAATGAAATAGAATAGGTAAAATCACCCCAGGCAAACATAAAGGTAATAGCAGTAATAACCAAAATCCCGGTTTTAGCTACAGGAACAATTACCGTAAAAAAAGCACGCATCCTGCTGCAGCCGTCAATCCAGGCGGCTTCTTCTAAGGAAACCGGAATAGACAAAAAGGTAGTCCTTAAAAACACAACTGCCAGGGGCAGAGCAATAGCTGTTTTGCCCAGGATAACTGCCAGATAAGTATTTAATATCCCCATCTTTTGAAAAATCATAAATAGTGGAGGAATAGCCAGTATTTCCGGTAACATTTGCCCCACCAGGAAGACTAAAATCAACCAGTTTATCCATTTGCTTTTAATCCGGGAAAGGGCATAACCGGCCAAAGTGGCAAAACTTATGGTAAGTACAGTTACAGATACACCAATTATTAAACTGTTTTTCAAATGCATAAAGGCCCGGGCCTGTAAAACTTCAGTATAATTTTCCCATCTAATCTCTTTGGGTAAAAAAGTAGGTGGCCAGCCCATAGTCTCATTTAAACCTTTAAAAGAGGTGCTAATCACCCAAAAAACGGGAAATAGATATATCGCCAGCATAACAAGAGCAAAAAACAATAAAATATATTTACGATGTCTTTTAATTAATTTTCCCATTAGATACCACCCTCTTCGGAGTAAACAAATACTCTAATATAGACAATGGAAACAATAAGTAAGGCCAAAAATATAATCACAGATATAGCAGTTCCTACTCCAAAGTTAAAGAAATCAAAAGACTGTACATAGGACCAGACCGGCATTACAGTGGTTGCATTTACCGGCCCCCCTTTGGTCATATTCCAGATCAGGGGAAAACTGCGGAAAGAATAAATAGTATCCAAAACTATAGTAACCAGTATATTGGGTTTGATCATGGGCAAAATCACATACCATACCTTCTGTAAATAATTGGTCCCATCAATTGCAGCAGCATCATGGACAGTATTTGGAATACTTACCAGTCCGGAGGTTAAAAGTATCATATTAAAGGGAACTGCAAACCAGATATTTGCCACCAGTACGGCTATCATCGCGGTACCACTCTGGGCCAGCCAGGGAACAGCACCAGCTCCTATAAATTCAAGTAGATAGTTGATCACCCCAATATCACTATTAAAAAGCCAGCGCCAGATCGTTCCGATAACAGCCGGCGGTATTACCCAGCCAATTAATAAAAGCCCCCTTAGTGGTTTGTGAAATGGAAACTTTTGATGAAAATAAAGGGCAAAAAGCAGGCCAAAAAGAAATTGAAAAAAAACACTGACAACGGTAAATAAAATGGTATTTTTAAAAATTAATAAAAAATCTTCATTGGTAAAAACACGAATATAATTATCAAATCCTACAAAAGGACGTTCTCCACTAAAAAGAGTTCTTGAATTTACCTCATGTACACTTAAACTAAAATTATACAGCAATGGATATACAGCAAAGGTTAAAACCATAACTAAGGCAGGCAACAGGAAAATATATAAGGTTAACTTAGAATCACAGATTAATTTCCTTAATTTGCTTAACATACATATCACCTTTTATAAAATATTGAGTAACTAAATTCCTGACTAAAATATTAGCTGTATTAATAATAATAATCACAATAAGATCTGTAGGGAGGGGCACTGTAAAAGTGCCCCATTATTGTTTATAATTACAGTTACTCCAGTACTGAGTCTACCTTGTCAGCAGCTTTATCCATGGCTTCTTCAACATCACTACCTGTCAAAGATTCCTGAATAGCTGTCTGCAGGGCTGAAGACATTTCACTATACTCTGGATGAACCGGACGGGCTACAGTATCTTCTAACTGTTCGGTAAAAACCTGCATAATCTCATCTTCACTCCAGGCAGGAGTATCTTTTACTACATCCTTTCTGGCGGGGATTCTATTTTCTATTTTACACCACTCTTTTATTGTTTCTGGTTTCTGGAAATATTTAATAAATTCCCAGGCAGCTTCTTTATTTTCAGAAGTGCGGCTTATTGCTAAACTTTCGCCTCCCAGGACAGAGGTGGGTTTATCTACACCTTCCTTTACAGGCATTTTAAAGACACCATAATCAAAGTCTGCTTCATCAAATGCACTCAAGGCCCAGGGGCCATTTACCATCATTCCAACATTGCCGGAGGCAAAGTTTACGGCCAATTCATACTGTGGTGTGTTAAGAACAGATTTTGGTGTATAACCATTTTCCAGCATATCCTGCCATAATTTCATTGCAGATTTGGAAGCATCTGAGTCTAACTCTTCAAAAGATCCGCCTGCCTGCCAGAGAAAGGGAGCAAATTGAAAAGAACCTGTCTCGTCTTTGGTGGCACTAAAGGTTAAACCATGAGTCTTTTCACCCAGATCACTGATTTTTTCGGCATATTCTCTTAATTCTTCCCAGTTTTTTGGCTCTCCTTCCAGACCAGCTTCTGCGAATAATTCTTTATTGTAAAATATTGATAATGCATTTATATTCTGAGGAATGGCAAAAAGTCTTTCTTTATAAATTCCTGATTCCCAGGCACCTTCATAAAATTTATCTTCTTTACCCCATTCTTCTGCCCTCTCAGTTAAGTCAGCCAGGGCACCATTATCTGCCCATCTGGCCATTGTATCGGTACCAAAAATTAATACATCGGGTAGATCACCTGTCATAATACCCTTTGTGATTTGATTCTCCAGTTCACTAAAATGAACATAACGACTATCAACTTTTATATCTGAATTATTTTCATTAAAATCCTCCACCAGCCATTCCATACCTTCAGAATCAGCAAAATAGTGCCAGACAGTAATTTCAGTTGTTTCCTGGGCCTGAACCTGAACAGCAGTACCTAAAAACAGGATCATTAAAACTGATAGTGCAATAAGTTTTAGATGCTTTTTCATTTTTTAAAATACACTCCCCTTTAATTTTTTTAGTTAAATACAGCATTTTTTCCAAAACAATAATTTTTTTAATGCCCTTTAATCACCCCTTCCAGAATCATTTATTGTTTTATAAAATTAACATTAACATTAAAAAACATTAAAATTTACAATTGTTGCTAATTATTATGTAACATGTTACATTATAATAGTAAAAATATAATATAGCAGCCTGTGGACACGCGAACGCAATATTAATAAAAAATATGCAGTCACATAAACTGACCGGTAATATTTTGTTTTAGTAGATTAATATCTTCTACCGTGTCAATATTTTCTTTTAATCCAATATCAAGCTGCACATAATAATCTTCTAATTTATTTATATTTTTATTTGTTAAGTAATTGAAAAGAAGCTTTGTAGCATAATATCCCTGATAAAAGGGGCGTTGAATAACTGAAGCCTGTACTATTTCATTTTTCAAACATTCCTTTGTCTGCTTTGAAAAATCAAAGACAACCACCTTAAAACTTTTTTCTTCTTTTATTTCCTGAATTGCCCGGCAAAAATATTTATTTATCGGTATATTACTCACCAGACCTTTAATATCAGGATGTTCTTTTTTTAGTTCTCTGGTAACCTCATACATTTCTGATAATTTATGCACCTTTTTTGTTATATATTTTATCTCAGGATAGCTTTTTAATTTATTATCAAATCCAATTTCACGTTTAATTACAGATTCAGTATTATAATCTGAGGTTAAAAAGCCAACTTTTCCCCTATAATCTATCATTTTTACAATTAATTCTGCTGCCAGTCGGCCGCTTCTCTTATAGTCAGGGCCAACATAAAATAATTTTTCACTATTTTCAATGTCCATATTAAGTGTGACTACAGGTATGTCATTTGCCTTGTATTTGCTAGCAATTACCTTTCGCAACTGTTTCAGGTTTAAAGGAGTGATTATTACTCCATCCACCTGATTTTCATCAAGGTCATACAACATATCTACCTGTTTTTGAAAATTATTTATACTTGTTTTATAGATATCCACATCAAGCCCATAATCAATCAATTCGGTCCTGGCCATTTTAACCCCATATTCTATCTTATCCCAGAAAAATTTCTGTTCTTCAATCAAAAATATTTTTATTTTAAATGTTTTTTTGCGGGCCAGGGCCCGGGCCACTTTATCTGTCTGATAATTCAACTTTTTAGCCATTTCCAGGACTTTTTTTCTGGTTTCTTTATTGATCCTGCCCCTGTTATTTAAAGCCCGGGAAACAGTAGTGCGTGAAATATCCAGTTTCTCTGCTATATCCTTTTGAGTCACCTTTTTATTCATATAGGGTCTTCCTTTAATAAACTCAATTAAATAAATTCTCCTGCCAAAAGATTACTTTTGTCATGAACTCATTTTTATTAATCAAATATTCACCTGCAAAAGAAATTAAAATATTACAAAAATTTTCCTACCTATATGTTACATGTCATCTCCATACTATTTATATTTATTCAAGAACAAAAACCAAAATCCTTTTTTTATTTTTATTTTTTTAAATTTTTTATACTAATATCCTTTCCCCATTTGTTTTTTCTACCACAACTTCTTTAATATTCATATAATAGCAAAATATAATTTAGATCACTTTATAATTTTTTCTTTCATTTCCAGATATTTTTCCCTGCCATACTGCAACTGATAGGCGGACAAAATCAAACGGTCCATCAGACTGTGTACAGTATTCATTCCTTCCAGGTCCTCTTTAGCTCCCTCTTTCATCCTATCCTTACTCCAGACTGTCCCGCCATTATAAGTATGGTTACCACCAACAATGTGAATTCCATAGGTATGATAAAACCCGTGAATGGTATTAATAGTTGTCTCCTGCCCTCCGTGACGGGTTCCACCTACAGAAATCCCTGCTCCCACCTTATCCCAGAAAAAGGCCGGATCTTCCTTTAAAATATTCCATACCGGCCTTAAAAGATTAAAAAAAGTAGTCAGCTGTCCGGTAACATTCATCAAATATACAGGTGATGCAATAAGATAGGCATCTGCCTTATAGAACTTATCATATATCTCTTTATTATTTACCTCATGGTAAGCACAGTACTTACTCTCCTCCCTGATACACTTATCACAGTGAATACAGTAAGGCAGCTCATGTTTGCGCAGCAAAATCCTGTCTGTCTCAATTTCCGCATAATTTTTAGCAACCTTTAAAGCCTCATCCAGTACATATTCAGTAGCTCCAGAACGCGGACTCCCGCAAATACCAAGTAATTTAATCATTTTTTTACTCTCCCTTTTTATAAGTTAAATTCATCCAGATTACTTTTTAGTCTATCAGCTACTTCAGCCAGCTGTTTTGTCCCGGAAACGATCTCCTCAGTTGCAGCCAGCTGTTCTTCACTGGAAGCTGCTACATCTTCAGAATTTGCAGCAAATTTTTGACTTTCAGTCTCAATATCTTCTATAGCTTCTTCCACCCTCTGACTGCGTTCTGCCATTTTATAGGCATTATCTGCCTGTTTTTCAATAAACCCAATCAAATTGCGAGTAACCTCTTCTATTTGATTAAAGGTGGCTTCTGTCTTATTAATTGCCCTTACACTTTCCTCTACTGCTTCCGTATTTTCATTAATATTATCCACTGCATTATCTACTTTACTCTGGATTTTTTCAATTAACTCATTGATATTTTCAGTAGCTGAGGTTGACTCTTCAGCCAGCTCTCTGATCTCATCAGCAACTACACTAAATCCCCGGCCGGCTTCTCCCGCCCGGGCTGCCTCAATAGCCGCATTTAAAGCCAGCAGATTGGTCTGTTCTGATATATTATTAATCAACCCTACAATTTCACCTATCTCATAAGATAGATCACCCAGGGAATGAATAGTTTCGGCCAGTGAGTTTGAATCCTCTTTAACCACTTTTACCTGATTTTTGGTTTCCGCAACAGCCTGACTGCCATTTTTTATACTATTTAATACATTATCAGCCGATTTGTTCATTTCTCTGGAATCATCTTCAATTTGATTAATCTCCCGAATTAAACCCTCCACATCATCAGATGTTTCTTCTATCTTCATTGATTGTCTTTCCGCTCCTGCAGCAACCTCCTGAATTGAATCACCTACCTGTTCTGCTGTATTCTGCAATTGGTCACCAGAACTGGATAATTCCTGACTGGCAGAGGCAACAGTCTGGGAGGCTTCACTAATATCATTTATAATCTCCTGTAAATTAGAGCGCATTTGATTTAGGGATTGTCCCAATTTTCCTATTTCATCATTATTCCTTACTGCAAGTGGCTCAACTCCGAGATTGCCTGAGGCAATATTACGTGAAAATTCTACAGCCTGCAAAATTGGTCTGGTAACATAATCTGCCGTAAAGTAAGCTGCTAAAATCCCCAGGATAATCGAGATTGCTATAATAAAAAGAGAACTTTTTAGTTTATCCCTAACCTGCCCAAACGCCTCCCGAGCAGGTTGTTGAACTATTACACCCCAGCCTGTTTTATCTACAGGCAAGTAGGCAGAAAACATATCTGTACCGTCAAATTGATACTGAACAGATCCTTTTTCTTCTCCAAGCACCTTTGTAACCGGCTTAAGTTCCTTTAAGTCACTATTATTATTTATAAATTCTTCTTCTGGATGAGCAAGTATATTACCATCACTATCAACCAGCATACCATAGCCATTTTTGCCTGGTTTAATACCAGAAGCCAGTTGACTTAACTTATTTAATTCTATGGTTGCGCTTATCACCCCAAAAACATCACCTTCTATTTTAATAGGGGTAGCATATTTCACCACCGGTTTATCCGTTTTTTCACTTTGTATTCTGTTAGAGTAAAGGCTCTCTCCCTCCCTTGCTTTTTAAAATATTCCCTTTCAGCTACATTAGTTTTATCACCTGAAGTTGAAAATACTTCTTCTCCCTCCATATTTATCACTTCTATATTTGATACAAGGGCAAGCTCTTTTTCCATTTTAGTCAGGATATGGTCTGATACATCACCCACTGTGCCGGAAGCGATCACTCTGGTCTTATCCATTTTTGCCATCATTTGCATAATATTTTCTGTTTGATTCATACTATTTGTTAGCTGCTCATTAAAGTTCTCTGCCAGTGCAATATTGTTATCATAAACTGAATTTCTGGTCTGATCTAAACTGCCTGTAATGGTAATATAACCATAGATCCCCAGGGGAACTAACATAATAACTGCTATAAATAAAATTAATTTTGATTTAAAACTATTTAAAAAACCCACTGTCATTCTCCCCTCCTTTATATCCCGGGGGAAGCCCCCCCGGGTGTATATTAGAGTTAATTATTTAAATAGCTTAAAGTAATTATTATAATTAGTTTTTATTCTCCCGGACATCATAATATAATTTCTGTCTTGTATAGATAAAATTAGAGCTGTGCATAGATAATTTTACCACTTCGGCATGGGGATGAACCTCTGTGGTAAAGGGACGATTAAGGCCAAAGGTTATCTCTCCTCCCACATAAATACCAGAATAGTTAGTAAACATCTCATCAATTAACTTTTCCTTCATTAAATGCCAGGTATAAGAGGGTGACTCTACCATAACATGTTCAAGCCCTACCAGACGAAGAAGGTAATTTTAAATCACCATATACCTTTTTAATCTTTTCGGGCACTTCAGTCTGAGAGGAACTCTGTTCAATCTCCTGCAAAATTTCTTCATTTTCATAAAGAGTGTTAAGTTTAATAGATTCAGTAGGGAACTCAAAGGTTGGTAAGCTCATATTAGGTTTCCTTTCTTTAATGTGTTATTTAGTTACATAATTTAATTCATTGTTTTAGTGTTTTTGTAACAGCATACATATTTTCATAAGGAGTATCTTTTGGCACTTCACAACCAGCTGCTATAAAAGTATCATCATTACTTACTTTAATACATTCTTCCACTGCTTCTCTAACCTGATCACTATTTTTCTTTAAAAGTATCCCGACCGGATCAAAATTTCCACAGGCAGCTGCTTTACCCCTAAATGTATTTCCAGCATCTTTAAAATCAACCATCCAATCTACATCGATAATATCTGCTTCTGTCTCTACTACCATATCCAGCAGTGGAGTAATATCACCACATATATGTAACTTCACCTTTGCCCCTGTCTCATGAATTGCCTGACAGATCTTTTTTTCATAGGGAAGTACAAATTTTTGATAGTTTTGAGGACCAATTACAGAAGCTGCTGCATCACCAATTCCAATAAAATCTGCCCCTGCTTTAACCTGTTCCAGGGCAAATTCTATAGCCTGTTCTGTGCAGAAATCAAGTAATTGATGAACAAATTCGGGGTTGTCATGAAGGTCAAACATTAGATTATTCATCCCTCTTAGATCACAGGCCTCAGCCAGTGCCCCTTCGACCCATCCTAAAATGGGATACTGATCACCAACCCTCTTTTCATATAATTCAATTGCCTTTATACGATCCAGCATTCTTTCTCCCTGACGGGGGTTTATCACATCTAGATTATCAAGATCAGAATAATCTTTAATTAACTCTTGATCAAAATGGGGCACATCATCTGCTGGAAATTCAACCTCAGCCCCCAGATCATAACCTTCTCTACAGGGGTCAGAAATAGCGCTGACCATATCAATACCAAACTCTTTACAGCACTGAATATTTCCTTCAACCAGATTATTATAATCTGTTACATATTCCCTATAGGGGACATCAATATACTGAGCAGCAAAGGTCATAATAATGTTTAGGTTAGGAATTTTATCAACCTTTTTCCCTTCCAGTCTGTTAAAAACCCTTTCTTTTGGATTTATAAATATCACCTCCTTTAAATAGTATATTGTTTAATAAACCTCATATATTCCTTCCCTCACAATCTCACACCAGCGAATGACATTCTTCTGCCAATTACAATTTCAGAAGGCATATCAAAAGCATAGAGCATTATCCCAATAGCTGCTAGAACTTTGGAGAAGCCATCAAATAATAAGCCAAAAAAGACATCAATATCTGCTTTAGTTATCCAATTATATTTAAAAGAAGTACCGGAACTCACAATTTTTATTCCTCCATTTCTGTATTTAGGTTAAAAAATTTATTATAATTAGTTTTTATTCTCCCGGACATCATAATATAATTTCTGTCTTGTATAGATAAAATTAGAGCTGTGCATAGATAATTTTACCACTTCGGCATGGGGATGAACCTCTGTGGTAAAGGGACGATTAAGGCCAAAGGTTATCTCTCCTCCCACATAAATACCAGAATAGTTAGTAAACATCTCATCAATTAACTTTTCCTTCATTAAATGCCAGGTATAAGAGGGTGACTCTACCATAACATGTTCAAGCCCTACCAGACGAAGAAGGTAATTTTAAATCACCATATACCTTTTTAATCTTTTCGGGCACTTCAGTCT
>CAZSTU010000080.1:5698-10042 GCA_964609745.1 uncultured Halanaerobiaceae bacterium | reverse complement strand
GGATTATCAGTGTTTCTCCTGATTTAATTTCATTTACAGAAGATATATTGTTTTCATTAACGATTGTTTAGACTCTGACGCCAAAGTCATCTGCAATGTTCCAGAGATGATCATTATCCGTTATTTTATAAAAAGTATATGGGCTGTAAAAACGCTGTTTTTCCGGTATCTTATATTCTAAATTATAAATATTATTACCGCTATCTGTCGGGGTCTGTTTTTTTACAGGAACTAATAATTTTTGGCCATAATGAATGGTATAGGAATTAGTAATATTATTATTTAGTTCAACAATATTTTCAATTTCTGTATCATATTTTCGGGCAATTTTCCACAGAGTATCACCACTACTTACAGTATATTCTATTACACTACCGTTAGTCACTGTTTCATGTTTTTCCTTTAGAGAAATAGTTATGCCATCATCTGTCCGGGAAATAATTATTCTTTCTCCCACTTCTAAACTGTATGGATCAATCATTTGATCTGATAATAAATTTTGTGGTATATCTAATTTGTTTGAAATTGACCATACTGAATCTCCGCTCTTTACTTCATAAGTCAATTGTGCTGCAGAAATATGAGCTGGTAAAATTGATATAAAAATAAAACATCCTAAAAATAATATAATGGAAAAATTTTTCATTAATGTTACTCCCTTCTTATTGATGTCCAGCAAAGTATATCATCTGGTACCCAAACAGTCAATTGTTTTGCAGATGTATATTTTACCAGAATTGTGACCATAATTATAAAGCTTTTAGTTTATTTTTATTGGAATAATATATAATATTTTGTTTACACAGGCTATTTATTACATAGATAAAAATGGTTAAAAGTTATGTAGTATATATAAAATTTGAATATGTACTATAAAATATAAAAAGTATGTAAAAATATTAATAAAAGCATTGCAAGTCTTCCTGATCTCACGTATGATTATAAGTAACATAGAAGGTTTGTTTATGTTTGTTTTTAGGCAATTTTTGGCAGGTGAGGGGATATAAAATGACTTTATGGAATCAATTGAGAAAAAAAGAAAAATATTATTTTATAATACTAACCGCGGGTTTTTTAATAAAATAT
The DNA here is from genome assembly GCA_964609745.1 of uncultured Halanaerobiaceae bacterium. Classification (GTDB taxonomy): domain Bacteria; phylum Bacillota; class Halanaerobiia; order Halanaerobiales; family DATFIM01; genus CAZSTU01. The sequence goes on along the minus strand of CAZSTU010000080.1, from coordinate 8,956 downwards.
AATTATCTTATGCTTAAAGTACTTGAAGTACCGGCAAGGTTCGGCCTTATTTTAAAAAATATATTTTTGCTCTATGTATTTATATTTATTTTATTACCATATATCAGGAAAAAAAAGAATAAAAAAATAATTTTATTAATATATAGTTTTTTTACAGTATTTTTTATGGCTAATTACTGGTATGATAGTTATTTTGGCAGTTATATAAGCATAAACGACATAGGCAGAGGAGAAAGTTTGCTGGCTGTAATTGAAATGTTTTTTTTGCAGATACTTAAGCCTCTGGATTTATTGTTTTTTCTGGATATTATTTTATTATTTTTTGTGAACTCTGAGGATAAAAAGTTGCTTTTTAGTGATGGTTATAAAATAAAAATTTCAATCGTTATTATTGCAATTTTATTGCTAAGCAGTCAAATGTTGATTACAAATTTTGCTTTGGGAAATTATTCTCCTTATAAGTTGTATCAGATGGAGACCGGGGGGTTTGCAAATGTCTATGGGGTGGGAGCTCTTTATCTTTATGAAGCTTACAGAGAGATTATTCCGCAGAAAAAAAATGTTGAAGAAGTGAATTCACCTGCTATACTGAATGAAAATGAATTAAATGATGACAAAGAGGTTGAGGAGTATAACATTATTACTATACAGGTGGAATCTCTGGATAAGAATGTTATTGACAAAAAACATAAAGGACAGGAATTGACACCATTTTTGAATGAATTAAAAGATGAAAGCATGTATTTTAATAATATTTATGCCCAGCATGTTAATGGTAGTTATAATGCAGATCTTTCATTTTTAACATCCTTTTATCCTTTAAGTAAACATTACACTTATAATGAATCAGATATGAAAGAATTTGACTCATTACCTCGTTATTTAAATGAAGAAGGTTATGAAAATATTTCTTTTGTCAATCGCAAAACATTTTTTCACCGTCATAAAGCATTTCCGGATCTGGGTTTTGATAAATTTTATGGTCTGGATGATTATGATTTAAATGATAAAGAGATAGAGGTAAATAGCAAAGGTCTGGGTATTAATGATTATGATCTTTTCAGACAGTCCGTTAATTTTATTGAAGATTTTGAGGAACCATTTTTTACATTTTTAATTACATCTACCGGTCACGGACCATTTAAATATTATGATAAAGAATTATCAGATGAGTTTTCTGATATAGATAATAGATTGGTGAGAGATTACTTTAGAACTTCATTGTTTGTTGATAGGTCTATTGAGATGTTTTATAATAGGCTGGAGGAGAAGGGGATACTTGATGATACTATATTAATAGTATATGGTGATCATACGGCTGAAATCAATGAAGAAGAATATAGCTCTTATTCCAATTTTAGTCTTAAAGAAGATATTAAACCACCTGAAAGTATACCACTCATTATCAAACATCCTGAATATGATGACCCTGAAGTAATAGAAAAGGCAGGATCCACAACTGATCTTGCTCCTACATTGCTTGATTTAATGGGGTTTGGCAAAGCTCCTAAAGAGTTTATGGGCAATTCATTGCTGGGGAAAAGTAAGGAACCGGTTTTATTTTTGGAAGAAAAACCTTTGATTCTATACAGGGATATTATCTATAGAAAGGAAGTAGATAAATTTGAAACTTTAGGCAAACATAGAGATGCAGATGAAAGGGGAGATCTACCCTCTGAAAAAGAGGAAGAGGTAGATGATTTGATAAAATATATAAAAGCAATTTTAAAAAAAAGAAATTTGTAAGTACAATAATAATCTAATAGAAAAACTTTAAAGACCCCGGGTAAATACCGGGGTCTTTAATACTTTAACGATCCATTTTTGGATCAAGTGCATCCCTTAAGCCATCACCAAGCAGGTTAAAACCCAGTACAGTTAACATAATAGCTATACCCGGATAGGTGGTAACATGATGGGCGGTTCTGATATACTGTCTGCCATCACTTAACATTGCTCCCCATTCAGGCATAGGGGTCTGTGCGCCCAGACCTAAGAATCCTAGTCCTGCAGCCCAGAGTATGGCTGTTGCAATTTGCAGGGTTGACTGAACAATAATAGGAGCAAGACATTGGGTAATATGTGTTTAAAAATTATAATAAAATCATTTGCTCCCAGCGCTTTGGCTGATTCAATGTATTCTTTGTTTTTAATTGAAAGGACTGAACCACGTACAAGTCTAATATAGATTGGTATTGACACTACCCCCACAGCTATCATGGCATTGCGCAGGCCACCCCCCATGATGGAAACAATGATAATGGCCAGAAGCATTCCGGGAAAGGCCATCATAATATCCACAAAACGTTGAGATATTAAATCAATCAAACCACCATAATATCCAGAAATAGCTCCTATTGGTACTCCTATAATTAGCCCAATAGCCACACTAATTAGTCCAATACTTAGAGAAATTCGTGCTCCATGTATTATCCTGCTTAATACATCTCTCCCTAAATTATCACGTCCAAGAAGGTATTCGCGACTTGGTTCTTCCAGGGAATGCATAAAGGAAGAATCGTAGGGATCATGTGGAGTCAAATAAGGTCTCAGAACGGCCAGTAGAACAAAAAAGATAATAATGATTAGTCCTAAAACAGCCAGTTTATTTCGCATAAGTCTTTTAAATGCTTTGCTTTCAAAAAATATCATATATTATTGCCCCTCCTTTAGTCATATTTAATACGGGGATCCAGAAAAGCATAAATTATATCAACGATTAAGTTAATAAAAACAAAGCACAGGGCAAGTAGTAGTACTGCCCCCTGAACAACCGGATAATCTCGAGATAAAATGGAATTAACCATAAGACGTCCAACACCTGGCCAGGAAAAGACAGTTTCTGTAAGTACTGCTCCGCCCAATAATACACCAAAGCGCAATCCGAGGATAGTTATAATAGGGATAAAGGCATTACTCAGCGCATGTTTTAAAATAACAGCACTTTCTTTTAGACCTTTTGACCGCGCTGTGGTAATATAATCTTCTCCTAAAACCTCAAGCATACTGGATCTTGTCATTCGGGCAATAAGTGCCGTTGAATGGGCGGCAAGAGTAACGAAAGGCAGAACATAATGAGCAATAGAGCCTCGACCTGATGATGGAAACCAGCCCAAATTTATAGAAAAAATTAACATTAGAATTAATCCCAGCCAGAAAACCGGAGCTGTTACCCCTATCATGGAAAAGAACATACTTAGATAAATAGGGCTTACTGGCTGAAATAATACCTGCACCTATTCCCACAATTGTTGTCAG
>CAZSTU010000080.1:0-5598 GCA_964609745.1 uncultured Halanaerobiaceae bacterium | reverse complement strand
AATAGGGCTTACTGGCTGAAATAATACCTGCACCTATTCCCACAATTGTTGTCAGGGCAAGGGCAACAACAGTTAATTTTAAGGTATTTAAAAATCTTGGTAAAATCTCCCCACTTACAGGTCTTTGTGTTCGCGTGGATAGTCCCAGATCAAATTTGAATAATTTTTTCATAAAAACCCCCAATTGTATTATTAATGAGTCATTAAGCCCCATATCTTCCCTCACCTGCTCTACATATTCAGGGGTAGCATGGACTCCGGCCATAGCAACAGCTGGATCTCCAGGCAAGAGTCTTACCATGCCAAAAACAATTATAGCAACTCCGAGTAAAACTGGAATTAAAAGAACTAAGCGGCGCAGTATATAAGTAGTCAAATTAATCCCTCCTGCTATATTGAATTAAAAGAAAAAAACAGAGGGCCCCTTCAGCTCAGGCCCTCTGTGATATAGTTTTTATCTTAATTATTCTATAGTAGCCTGAGAAGCATCGATGTATTCCAGAGGATGATGTACGAGCCCCTTTACATTAGTTCTGTAACCATTAATTTGAGATTCACTATGGAGGAATAACCAGGGGGCATCATCCCAGATTTGTTCAATAGCTTCAGCATATAATTCTTCTCTTTCTTCATCATCAGAGGTTACTCTCGCCTCTTCCAGCAGTTCATCAACTTTGTCATTGGCATAGTAGGATCTAGAGGGTCCATCAGGTCTCCACTGGCTGCTGTGGAACATAGAATAGAGTCCGTAGTCAGCATCACCGGTTACACAGCCCCAGCCGAGCATATAAAGATCTTGAGGTGCCTTATCGACTGACTGGCCGATTTCTTCAAGATATGTTGTCCACTCTAGATTAATCAGTTCAACATCAATGTCCACCTCGGCTAACTGGGTTTGAACTGCTTCTGCAATGGTTTCATCCATATTATAGCGTCCTGAAGGATGGTAAAATTCGAGTTCAAGACCATCTTCATATCCTGCTTCAGCAAGCAATTCTTTAGCTTTTTCAGGATTGTATTCATATTTATCCTGAGAGTCATAACCGAATATACCGGGGGAAATAGGAGCATCTGAAGGTCTACCTGCTCCTTCCAGTATATGTTCTACTATTGCTTCCTTGTCAACAGCATAATTAATGGCTTTTCTGACTTTAACATCATCAAGCGGTTCTTTTTGTACATGGAACCCTATATATATTGTACGCACACTGGGTACATTGGCAATAGCAGTATTTTCATTATCTTCAACTCTTTCTATGTCCTGAGGTGGAACTCGCATTACTGCATCAGCCTCACCAGTTTCAAGTAAAACTACCCTGGTTGAATCCTCGGGAACAATCATAAAACTGACTTTATCAGGCTTGGGTTCCTCTCCCCAGTAATCTTCATTTTTGACAACAGTCAAAGCCTCGCCTCTGACCCAGTTTTTAAATTCAAAAGGACCTGTTCCAACAGGATTGTTATTGTAATCGTCTCCATACTCTTCTACTGCTTTGGGACTTACCATAGAAATAAAGGTGTGCGAGAGATGAGAGAGAAGTGGAGCAAATGGTTCGTCAGTTTCAAGTTTAACTGTATAATCATCCACTACCTCAATATCTGTTATTTCACTGATTAAAAATCCGTAGGTTGCATCTTCAAGTCTTTGCAGGTTGAATTTAACTGCTTCAGCATCAAATTTAGTTCCATCATGGAATTCTACATCTTCTCTTAAATGCAGATGCCAGGTTGTTCCGTCGTCTGATACCTCATAATCCTTGGCAAGATGGGGAACAATCTCTCCATCTTCTGAGTAATGAAAGAGGGTATCATAAATGTGTTCCATTACCATAGCAGCCGGAGAAGAGGTTGCTTCGACAGGATCAATATTTTCCGGATCAGTACCAATAGCCAGCGTTATATCATCTCCACCTTCCTGTGCAAGGGCAGAACCAGTAAACAACATGGGCAAGACAAGAACTACACTCATCAAAATTAATAAAATTCTCTTCATGATCTTAGCTACTCCCTCCTTAAAATAATGATGATTTAATCCATGTTATTATTAAATTCGATATAGTTTAAAAAATTCCTTCTTAAAATAAATATTTACTTAATATAATTATTTTATATCATAGTCAGGATATAGTTCAAAATATTCCAGAAAAATATTGCGGATAACAGGTGCTGCTTCCTCTCCACCCACTCCACCTTCTTCTAGAAAAACTGTAAATGCCATTTGTGGTCTGGAATTTTTGCTAAAACCGGTAAACCAGGCATGAGATTCTTTGTTATCATCTTTTTCAATTTCAGCGGTACCCGTTTTACCGGCAATGGAAAGGGAAGGAATGTCAGCTTTATCTCCAGTTCCCTCCTTTACCACATCCTGCATAATATTTGTTATTTTCATTGCATTTTCTTCAGACATTATTCTATTTTTTTCAATTACATCGTTTCGCTGTAATATATGAGGTTCGATTATTTTTCCACCTGAAGCTATGGCCGTCATAAATTTTGTAATATTAAAAGGAGATACAGTTACTTTGCTCTGGCCGATGGAGGTCCAGCCCAGTTCAATATTATTATTTATTTTTCCCAGAGAGTTATCTGAGACAGGCAATTCAAATTTGTCTGTCTGAAAGAGGTTTGGTTGTTCACAAAATTCAATTAAATTTTCTCTGCCCAGCATGATACCGACTTTGGCCATGGTTGTATTTATAGAGTGTGTGAGCCCATCTCTAAGGGTGTGTTCTCCATGAACTTTGTCACGAAAGTTTTTAATAATATTGCCATTTATATTTAATTCACCACTATCCTCGAAAGCAGTATCAGTTTCAATTATGTCTTTTTCAAGTGCAGCTGAAGCAGTGTAAGCTTTAAAAATTGAACCTGGTGGATATTTCCCTTTTAATACTCGATCAAGAAGTGGTTGTTTGTCATTATTTTGCAATCTTTGCCAATCTGTATTAGTTATACCCAGGGAAAATAGATTGGGATCAAAAGAAGGATTATTCACAAGGGCTAGAACTTCTCCACTTTCTGCAGAAAAAATACTTATAGCTCCCGGTTTATCTGCAAGTGCATCCTTTGCAATTTTCTGTAATTCAATATCAATAGTTGTTTTGATATCTTCACCTGCAGTGCTATCCTTTTCCATTATAATTTGTTTTTCCTCATTTATAAGAGAATGAGCCTCCAGTTTATACCCGGGTTCCCCCCTGAGTTCATCTTCAAAATATTTTTCCAGACCACTTTTGCCAATCCTGTCATCAGTTCTATAATCATGTTTTGACTGACTTAATTTATCTTCACTGATTCTACCAATATATCCAGTGATATGACCGGTTAATTCTCCATATGGATATTCTCTGGCTTCTTTTTGGCGAAAATATACGCCCGGTATGGGTCTTAATTGTTTTTCCATTTTTTTATATTGTTTTTCTGAAATAGTTTTAAGCGGTACAAACCAGTCAGGGTTTGCGTCTTCATATTGATCTTTGACCCATTCTGTGTCCAGATTTAATAATTCTTCGGTTGTATTATGTAGTTTTTTTTCATCATCAATTTTATCTGGTCTTACACCGACGACGACTGCTTTTCCCTTGTGGGCCAAAATTTTATCATTACGGGATAAAATTTTTCCTCTTTCAGGTTTTATCCTATTTTCGGTAAAAGAGGCAGGAAATTCTAGTTCAGGGTGTACTAATGATGGTTTCCAGTCAACTTTCCAGTTAAATAAATTTTCCCTTTTTAAAGTAATAAAATATGTTATATTTTCATTTTCAAAATTAGGATATTCCAGGCTAGCGGAATATTGTAATTTGACTTTATTAAAACTTTCTTCTAGAATTTGGGGATTCTCCCTTATCTTTATTGAAGGATTTGTTTTTTTATTAAAATCTTTATATGTAGAAATAATATCTCCTCTATTATATTTTTTACTATTTCGTAAGAGCGAATTAAGGTCTGAAAAATCTTTATCTGACCATAAATCAATATATCGCTCTGCTACTGTCATAGGACGTGGATAAAAAACATTATATGTAAAAATTAAAGAAGCAGTTATTATGATGGTGGCCAGGACTAGACTTATGATAAATGTTTTATTCACAGCGTTTTTCCTCCCTGAAAAAAAATAATTGTACCTATATATAAATTATATGTGTTATATTAAGTTTCTTCAACAAAAATTTAATATATTAGTACCAACAATTAATTTAATATCTTTATTAAAATTTCCCTAAAATATGATATAATTTAACAAGTGGAATTGTATTGTCAAAATATCTGTCAAAAAGTAATGTGACTTTCAGGGGTGAAAACATGAAATATGTACGAAAAATATTAAAAAACTACATACATATTGATATAAAAATATTTTCTTTTAAAATCAATAGTATTCTTTTTATTATCTACTTTTATGCTGTTATTTTGGCTGTACTTACAATGGCTTTAATTAATGTTCATTATATCGGGATTTTGAGTATACCTCTGGTTATATTATCTGCAGTTTTTTATAATCATAAGGGAGGTTTAAGTTCTTCGATTTTTGTTTCCTCTCTTATAATAATTTCGATGATTATCAATAATTCAGATAATTATTTAATGATATTATTCAGTCTAATGTTAACATTCTTAATTGGGGGTGGACTGGGAGCTTTTATGAATTCATTTAAAGAACAAAAAGAAAAAATTGATGAAGAAAGAAATTTAATTTACTATCTTATGCAGTTACAATTAATGATAAAAAAAGAAATGGAAATGAAAGAATATATCATAGATAACGCGGCTCTGGGTATTTTTTGTCTTACCCCGGAGGGTGAATTAACATATGTAAATCAAACAACCAGTGAATGGTTAGGTTACAGTAGAGAAGAACTTATTTCAAAGAAAGTCTCTGATATAGATCCAAATTTCAAGGCAGAAGATAGGAAAAAAGTCTGGAATAGATTAAAAAATGAAAAAAACATGGAATTTGAAAGCAGACACCAGACTAAAGAGGGAAAGACTTTTCCAGTACAGATTACAAGCCATTATGTAAATTTAAAAGGAGAAGAATATGAGTTTGCCTTTGTGCAGGATATAAGTAAAAGAAAGCAGAGAGAAAGGAATCTAAGAGAAAGAAAATTATGGCTTGATGCTCTTTTTGAAAATTCTACCGCTGCTATCATTATGGCTGACGCCAGTTTCCGTATTGTAGATATAAATAATAAGTTCAGGGAATTATTTAAATTTAAACTAAAAAATATAAAGGGTAAGGATCTTGATGAAGTTTTAGAGACCGGTAAAACAAATAGTGTTAATCGCAATTTAACAAAGGAAGTTCTTGCCGGTCATAAGGTAATCACTGAGGGAAAACGTTATGATAAATATGGTAATCCCATTGATGTGTTGATAAGGGGAATTCCTATAAGCATTGAAGATGAAATTGTAGGGATTTATGGAATTTATGAAAATATTACCGAACGCAAAAAAAAGGAACGAGAATTGCGTTATTTATCATATCATGATCAGCTGACAGACCTTTATAATCGAACCTATCTGGAAGAAAAAATAAATGAATTGGACAATAATTCAATGATACCCATAAGTTTATTAATGATAGATGTAAATGGTCTA
>CAZSTU010000079.1:0-10162 GCA_964609745.1 uncultured Halanaerobiaceae bacterium | reverse complement strand
TCATTATTGACAGGAGTGGCCACAGAAGGGAAAGCTCCATATGAATCTGTAGTTACAAATGGCTTTATTGTGGATGACAGGGGTAATAAAATGTCTAAATCTCTGGGCAATGTCATATCCCCTCATGAAGTAATTGACCAATACGGAGCAGATATTCTGAGACTGTGGGTTGCTTCATCAGATTTCAAAGAAGATGTCAGTGTTTCTGACAAAATACTGCAGCAAAACTCTGAAGTTTACCGTAGAATAAGAAATACTTTTAGATTCATTCTTGGTAATATTGGTGATTTTGATCCTGAAGATAATTATGTTCCTTTTGCAGAAAGGAGAGAATTTGACCGCTGGATAATAATTAAACTACATCAGCTAATAAAAAATGTCACAAAAGCTTATGAAGAATATGAATATCACCGTGTCTATCACGATATTCATAATTTCTGTACTGTAGAAATGAGTTCCCTTTATGCTGATGTTGTTAAAGACAGGTTGTATACAGATGGTACAGATTCACACAGCAGGCGCTCCTGTCAAAGTTCATTATATGATATGATATTGACTCTGGTAAGTTTAACAGCTCCGGTACTTGTTCACACTGCAGAAGAAGTCTGGGCTCAACTCTCATATGAAAATGATAAATATGAAAGTGTCTTCCTGACAGACTGGCCTGAATATAGTGCTGAGTTATATGATGAAAAATTAATGAATGAATGGAATAAACTATTAAATATAAGAAAAGATGTCTCTAAAGCTCTGGAAATAGCTAGAGAAAATAATAAAATAGGAAACTCTCTGGAAGCCAAGGTTTTATTAAATGCAGTAAATAAAGAACAAAAAGAATTTCTAAACCAGAACCTGGAAAAACTGGCTGACCTGTTTATTGTTTCTCAGGTCGAAATTACTGATGATCTAAGTAATTATTATACAGGTGATGAAACAAAAATAAATGTCAAAATAAAGGAAGCAGATGGTGAAAAATGTGATCGCTGCTGGAAATACAGTACCACTGTAGGTAATGATGATCAATATAAAGATGTCTGTAAACGCTGTGCAAGTGTTTTAAAGAATCAATAAACAAAATTTCTTTACCCCGCTTGGTATATTCTATTTGAATATACATTTTAGCGGGGATTTTTTTGTCAAAAGGGAGTGATAAAAATTATTGAAGCAGTAATTTTTGACATGGATGGTGTTATCATTGATAGTGAACCCTTGCATTATGAAGTTAATCAGGAAATATTTGAAGAACTAAAAATCAATATAGACAAAAAAGAATACAGCAGATATATTGGAGTCTCAAATACAGAAATGTGGAAAGATATAATAAAAAGATATAAATTAAATTATTCTCTCAAAGAACTGGTGGAAATCCAAAAACAAAAAAATTTACAACATTTAAAACAGGGTAAGCTTAATACCGTACCCGGTGTCAATAAATTAATAAAAAATTTACATAACAGAAATATTAAACTGGCTCTGGCTTCTTCATCTCCTCCAGAATTGATTGAAACCGCACTGAAGTTATTTAATCTTGGAAAATATTTTTCTGTAATAGAAAGTGGTGAAAATGTAAAAAATGGCAAACCCGAACCTGATATATTTTTAAAAACCGCTTCTTTACTTAATATTAATAAAAATAATATTATCATTATTGAGGACTCCCATAATGGGGTTCTTGCAGCTAATAAAGCCGGTATAAAATGTGTTGGATTTAAAAATGAGAATTCCGGCAATCAGGACCTTTCTAAAGCTGATTTTATAATTGATAATTTCGATCAGTTTAGGAATATATTATTTGATTTAAACTCATAATATTATTGAAATACAGGGTGATCTTAATATGAAGGATAAGGACCTAAATAAAAAGATTTTAAACAAGCTTGATGAGCTAAATAAAAGAATGCAAAAATATTCACTGGCAGAATACCAGGAAATGTTTGATAATCCCTGGAAAATGATTCTGACAAATTTTGTTGCAGGCCTGGCAAGAGGTCTGGGTATTGCCATCGGAGCTACTATACTTGGTGCAATATTTCTTTTACTTCTCTTTAGACTGGGAAGTTTAAACTTGCCGGTAATTGGAAAATTCATTGCCAGATTAATAAAAATTGTAGAAATGTACCTATAAATAGAAAGGATAATAAATTGACTACTAAAGATTTTTATCAAAAAAAATTACGGGAAATAAAGAATTCACTTGAAAACAGGCTAAAAAAATTTAAAGATGAGGAAAGAATAAGTCAAAAAAACTCAACAGGAGAATTATCAAGTTATGACAATCATCCCGGCGATCAGGGTAGTGAAACTTATGAAAGAGAAAAAGATCTTGGGTTAAAAAATAATACTGCCAATCAACTAAAACAGGTTAATATAGCTTTAAATAAATTAAGAAAGGGGAAATATGGATATTGCAATGTTTGTGGTCAGAAAATAGACAAGCAAAGACTTAGAGTAATTCCTTATTCTGATATCTGCCGCATTTGTTCTAAAAAAAATAGTAAAGATAATTTAATTAATAGAAAAGCAGATTTAAAGAACACAAAATTTAATATTGAAACAGATCCTGTAAATATTAAAGGAATGGGCGAACAAAATGCCTGGGAAGAGGTTGCTCGCTATGGTAATTCTAATAGTGGTCAGGATCTAAAATCACCTGAGGACAAATAATTTACTTGTACCCTGTCTTTAGCTATGGTAGAATGTAAAAGGGGTAAAAAAATGTTTATACTGGTAATTTTACTGACTTTTATCGCGGATCAATGGTTAAAAATAATTACATTCAAAAATCTTGATCCAGGTCAGTCCCTGCCCATCTGGCAGGATGTTTTTCATATAACTTATGTCCAGAATACAGGAGCTGCATTCGGTATACTGAAAGGAAAATTAGGCTTTTTTATAGTCCTGACTTTATCCATAATTGTGGCTATCTGGCTATATCGCATCTTTTTTCTCAAAGAAAATCTATGGTTTGATATATCTCTTGGTTTAATAATCGGAGGAGCAACAGGAAACTTAATTGACAGAATAAGACTTGGTTATGTAATAGATTATATTGATTTCCAGATCTGGCCTGTATTTAACCTTGCTGACACAGCGATAGTAATCGGGGCTGGATTTTTAATCTATTATTTATGGAAAATGGAAAAGTCTAATAGTGCTTGAGGTGTTTTAAATGTCAAAAAGAACTGTAATAACTGTTGATGACAATACAAATAAAAGACTTGATAAATTTATTTCTGATATCAAAGAAAATATTTCACGTTCATATATACAAAAACTCATCAATGATGGTAATGTCAAAGTAAATGACAGTAGTCAAAAATGTAGTTATAAATTAAAAACTGGTGATAAAATTATAATTAACATACCGGAACCTGAAAAAATAGATCTAAAAGAACAGTCACTTCCTCTAAACATTTTATATGAGGACTCTCATATTATTGTAATTAACAAACAGGCCGGTAGACTTGTCCACCCCACACCACACCAAAAAAAAGATACTGTTGTCAATGCATTACTGGCTCATTGTGATGATCTGGCCGGGATAGCTGGCAAAAAAAGACCGGGAATAGTTCACAGGCTGGATAAAAATACCTCAGGTGTACTTATAGCTGCAAAAACAGATAAAAGTCATCAATATCTAACAGAGCAATTTAAAAATAGAAAAACTAAAAAATTTTATCGCGCTTTAAGCACCGGTAAAATACCACATAAAAGAGGTAAAATTGAAGCTCCCATAGGTAGAGATCCCAATAACAGGACTAAAATGACTGTTACTGAAAAAAACAGTAAATATGCACTCACATACTTCAAGGTACTGGATACTTTTGCTGGTTATTCATATCTCAAGTTAAGAATTAAAACAGGCAGAACACATCAGATACGTGTTCACCTCTCTTATATGGGTTATCCATTATGTGGTGACAAAAAATATGGTAACGATAAAATTGATGGACCCTGTAATCGTCCAATGTTACATGCCTATAGACTTGGCTTTAAACACCCTGATAGCAAAAAGTGGTTGGAATTTACAGCACCTCTGCCTCAAGATTTTTCAAATATTTTGTCTGATTTAAAAACTAACCCTTGACAGTATTATATTATTCTGATATAGTACAGATAAATAAAAAGTGAATACTTAATCTTTTAATTTAGTCCGGTGAGGCTAAGAAGGAATAAACATAGGGAAATTATACCTCCTTACCTGCCGGTAAGGAGTTTTTTCATTTTATTAAACTTTCTAAGGGGTGATATTTTTTGGCTAAAAATTTAAAAGAGAAAAAGGAAATTATTGATGGTGAGGAAATGAGAAGGGCCTTGATTAGAATTGCTCACGAAATTGTTGAAAAAAATAAGGGTACAGAAAATATGGTCCTTGTTGGGATTAGAACAAGAGGAGTCCCTCTAGCAGAAAGGCTTGCCAGTAAAATTGAAAAATTCGAAAATGTAGAAATACCCACCGGCACTCTTGACATAACTCTATACAGGGATGATTTATCTCAGGTTGCTCAAAATCCAATTATTCACCAAACAGAAATACCATTTGACATTACTGACAAAAAAGTAATTCTGGTAGACGATGTGCTGTATACCGGGCGAACAGTTAGAGCTGCACTTGATGCGCTAATGGATCTGGGCAGACCCCAAGCAATTCAATTGGCAATTATGGTGGATAGAGGACACAGAGAACTCCCGATAAGAGCTGATTTTGTTGGTAAAAACATCCCCACCTCTCAAAAAGAAGTTATTGATGTAAACCTGGTTGAAACAGATGAAAAAGACACAGTCATATTACTGGAAAAAGAAAATAATTAACCCCTTAAAATCAGTCCTGTGAGGCTGATAAGGGCAGTAATTCTACCTCCTTATCAGTTTTGCTGTTAAGGAGGTTTTTTTATGGGCAAAATATATTATAAAAGAGGAGGAATAAAATGTCTTTAAATCAAAAAGACTTTCTCGGTTTATATAATTCAGAGGCTGAAGATATCAAAAAAATATTGACAACAGCGAAATCCATGAAAGAAATTTTTACAAGAACAGTTAAGAAGGTGCCTACGCTGCGGGGCAAAACTATAGTAAACTTATTTTTTGAAGCAAGTACCAGAACAAAGTCTTCTTTTGATCTTGCAGCCAAAAGACTGAGTGCAGATGTTATGAGTATTTCCAAAAAAACTAGTAGTGTAGTCAAAGGGGAATCATTACTTGATACAGCAAAGACGATGGAGGTTATGGGGGCTGATGTGATAGTTATAAGACATAGTGTGCCGGGTACAGCCCGTTATCTGGCTGAAAATGTTAAAGCTGGTGTTTTAAATGCTGGTGACGGTGCCCACGCTCATCCCACTCAGGCACTGCTGGATCTATATACCATTATGGAATATAAAAAACAGTTTAAGGGTTTGAAAGTATTAATTATCGGAGATATTGCTCACAGTCGAGTGGCTCGCTCTAATATATGGGGCCTGCTCAAATTAGGCGCTGAAGTCAGAATAGCGGGACCTTCCACACTTTTACCCCGCAATATAGAGGATATGGGTATCAAAGTTTATACAGACCTCGATCAGGCTTTAAAGGGGATAAATGTGGTAAATATACTCAGAATACAGATGGAGAGGCAAAAAAGTGGACTATTCCCCTCAATAAGTGAATACAGACACTTTTATGGTATGAATAAAAATAGATTAAATAAATTATCAGATGATGTATTAATAATGCATCCTGGGCCGATGAATCGGGGGATAGAAATAGAAAGTGATGTGGCAGACAGCAAACAGGCTGTAATAACAGAACAGGTAACAAATGGTGTAGCTGTAAGAATGGCTTTACTATATTTGCTTGTGGGGAGGAGTGTAGAAAATGAAAATCTTAATTAAAAATGCCAGAGTTATTGACCCATTAAATGATCTCAATGAAAAATATGACATTTTTATAAAAAATGGAATAATAAGCAATATAGAAAAAAATATTAATAAAAATAGAGTTAAAAAATTTGATATGAAAGGAAAAATTATACTTCCGGGATTATTCGACATGCACACACATCTTAGAGAACCCGGTTTTGAAGAAAAAGAAACAATAAAAACAGGAGCTGAAGCAGCAGCAGTCGGAGGTTTTACAAAAATCGCCTGTATGCCCAATACCAATCCGGCTATAGATAACCCTGCAACTGTAGAGTTTATTAAATCAAAAGCTGAAAAAGCTGTAGTAGAAGTTATCCCCATCGGAAGTATCACTAAAAAAAGAGAAGGAAAAGAACTCGCTGAATTTGGTTTTCTGGCTAAAGAGGGTGTAAAAGCTGTATCTGATGATGGCAATCCGGTGGCAAATAGTGAAATCATGCGAAGAGCCATGGAATATAGCAAGATATTTAATCTAACAATAATCAGCCACTGTGAAGATCCAAATCTCTCAAAAGATGGTGTAATGAATGAAGGTTATATCTCTTCCATACTGGGACTCAAACCCATACCATCTGCTGCTGAAGATATTATGATTGCTCGTGATATAAGGCTGGCGGAATTCACAGATGCTCCTCTCCATATCGCTCATCTTAGTACTGCCCGGGGATTGGACCTGATCAAAACAGCTAAAAAGAAAAATTTAAAGGTAACAGCTGAAGTAACCCCACATCATCTTTCACTCACGGAAGAAGCAGTCAGGAACTATGATCCCAATACTAAGGTTAACCCCCCTCTCAGAAATAAAAATGATGTAAAAGCACTGAAAAAAGGAATAAAGGATGGCCTGATTGACGTCATAGCTACTGACCATGCCCCACATACACCTGAAGACAAGATGGGAGAATTTGACTATGCTGAATTTGGAATATCAGGTCTTGAAACAGCTTTATCTATAATTTATGGAGAATTAATTGCCACAAATATTATTGGCTGGAAGAGATTGATCGAACTGATGTTGATCAATCCAGCAAAAATTATGGGAGTAAATATTTACGGTATAAAGCAGGGAAAAAAGGCTAATTTTATAATATTTGATCCTGAAAAACAATGGAAAGTAAATGTAGATAATTTTAAATCCAGAGGAAAAAACAGCCCCTTTGTCGGTAAAAGTCTTAAGGGAAAAAATATTATGACCTTTACCCGGGGCAAACTTACCTATGATGGCAGGGGGCAAAAAAATGAAATCATTTATTGATCAAATAATAAATAGAACAAATGAACTGCAGAGTCGAATTTGTGTGGGCCTGGATCCCCATCTAAACCTTTTACCAATGGGGTATTACTCAAACAAAAATATTGACAATCTCTCAAAAGAAGAACTATCAACAATTATACTTGATTTTAATAAAAGTATAATTGATAAAATATATAATATTACACTGGCAGTAAAACTCCAAATTGCATTCTATGAACAGCTCGAGGAGTCTGGAATTGAAGTTCTGCATTTAACGGCAAAATATGCCTATAATAAGGGCATACCGGTTATACTTGATGCAAAACGAAATGATATTGGTTCAACTGCATCCGCATATGCCAGAGCCTATCTGGAAAAAGAATATATAGGAGCAATCACATTAAATCCTTATCTGGGAGAGGATAGTTTAAAACCTTTTTTACAGTACAAAAATAAAGCTGTTTTTGCCCTGGTTCGTACCTCAAACAACGGAGCTGGCGATATTCAAAATATCAAATTAAATAATGGAGAATATCTTTATAACAGAATAGGTAAATTGATTAATAAATGGGGAAAAAAGTATAAATTTAATCAACAATTTTCAGCTCTGGGAGCTGTTGTAGGCGCCACTTATCCTAAAGAATTGTCTCAACTTAGAAGACAAATGACCGATAATTACTTTTTAGTACCGGGTTATGGAGCCCAGGGGGGTAGGGCAGAAGACATTAAAAATGCTTTTAACGATAAAGGTCTGGGAGCAATAATAAATTCTTCTAGAGGAATTATATTTGCCTATAGAAATACAAAAAAATATACTGAATCTGAATACGCATTAGCAGCCAGAAAAGCTGCAATCAAGATGAAAAATGAAATTAATAATATAATCAAAGGAGGAAAATGATGGAAATATTATCAAATATACAGGTTGGCCCTGATATATATAAGCTAAAAATTAAATCAACTGAAATATGTAATAATGCTAAACCCGGTCAATTTGTACACATAAAAGTGAATAAAAATAATAATGATCCATTACTGCGAAGACCTTTGAGTATATTTGACAGAAATCAAAAAGGCGAAACAATTAGCCTATTATACAAAATATATGGACGGGGTACTAAGATACTTTCTGAATATAAAAAAGGGGAGAAAATTGACATTCTCGGCCCTCTTGGTAATAATTTTTCTACCAATATCAAAGATAAAAAAATATTGGTCATCGCCGGAGGGATGGGAGCAGCACCCTTATATTTTCTGACAAAGGCTTTATCTGCTAGCAATAAAATATCTGTAATTCTGGGCTCTGAAAACAAATATAAATTAAGTTATATAATAAATTCATTTATGCAATTAGACTTAAATCTCTATTCTACTACAATTAGTGAAAAAAACAAAAACGTAATAGACTACTGGCTGGAATTAAAAGAAAATGGTTTATTAAATAATATAAATAAAGTATTTACCTGTGGCCCCAGACCCATGCTTAAAACAATACAGCAAATATGTGAAAATGACAGAACCCCTGCAGAAGTTTCGCTTGAAGAAAGAATGGGCTGCGGTATCGGGGTTTGTCTTTCCTGTATCTGTGAAACTATTGAGGGAAATAAAAGACTCTGTCAGGAAGGCCCTGTTCTCCCCCTGAGTGAGGTGAACTTTGATGAAGAAAACAGATATCAGTGTTAAACTTGCCAATCTTAAGTTAAAAAATCCTGTAATTACAGCCTCCGGTACATCTGGTTTTGGAAAAGAACTTGAAGAATATATTTCACTAAATGACATAGGGGCAATAACTTTAAAGGGGTTAACTTTAAACCCCCGAAAAGGAAACCCCACTCCAAGAATTGCAGAAACCCCCTGTGGGATACTAAATTCAATTGGACTAGAAAATCCAGGAGTCAATTCCTTTATTAATAATCAATTAAGTCTACTGAATAATTGTAGTTCACCAGTAATCGCCAATATTTCCGGTCACAGTATAGACGAATACACTAAACTTGCTGAAAAACTAAACCCTCATAAAAAAATATCTGCCCTGGAGATAAATGTCTCCTGCCCCAATCTAAAAAAGGGTGGGATGGCTTTTGGTATAAATAGTGAACAGATATATACAATAACAAGTAATGTGAGAAAGGTTTTTAATAGAGAGATAATTGTAAAGTTGACTCCAAATGTAAGTGATATTGTAAAAATGGCTCAGGCTGCCAAAGAGGGAGGTGCAGATATACTATCTTTAATCAATACCTTACAGGGGATAGCAATAGATATTGATAGTGAAAAACCTGTACTGGCCAATACTTTTGGGGGGTTATCGGGCCCGGCTATTAAACCGGTTGCACTAAGAATGGTATATCAGGTATATTCATCTGTTAATATACCAATAATTGGCATGGGAGGAATAAGCAGTGGTAAAGATGCTATAGAATTTATAATGGCAGGTGCCAGCGCGGTTGGGGTGGGTACAGCCACCTTAGTTGACCCATATGCTATTTTAAGAATTATAAAGGAGATTGAAGAAATATTGCAAAACAAAAATATAGACAACTTAAATAATTTAAGAGGGAAAGCCCAATAATAGGAGGTAATATTAAATTGGAAAAAGATAAGTTAAAGAAAATATTACAAAAAACAGGAGTATTAATGGAGGGGCATTTTGAACTGAGCTCAGGAAGACATGCCGGGAGATATCTCCAATGTGCCAGGGTTTTGCAGTACCCTGAATATACAAAATTTCTGGCCAAATCTATAGCTTCCATGTGGAAAGATGAAAAAATTGATACAGTCATCGGACCTGCACTGGGAGGGGTGGTACTTGCTTATGCAGTGGGAGCAGAACTTCAATGCAGGGCTATTTTCAGCGAAAGAAAAGATAAAAATATGGAAATAAGACGGGGATTTTCCATAAATAGCGGAGAAAATATTTTAATTGTAGAAGATGTTGTTACCACAGGGGGATCCGTCAGGGAGGTAATAAATTTACTTCAAAGAAAAAAAGCTAATATTATAGGCATTAGCTCCTTAATAAACCGAGGAA
>CAZSTU010000078.1:0-10218 GCA_964609745.1 uncultured Halanaerobiaceae bacterium | reverse complement strand
GGTGGATATGGAGCGATAAATCTGGGTCATACCCCACCTGAGGTGATTGAGGCTGAAAAAAAAGTAAATCATCTACCCAATTTGTTGCGGGCAGGGATGGGGACAATGGCCAGCACTGCCGCTCATAATCTGGCCCTGCTGGCTCCCGGAGACTTAAGTCACAGCTTTTTTTGCAACAGTGGTACTGAGGCGGTGGAGGGCGCCATTAAACTGGCCCGGGCTGCTTCTGGCAGGAAAAAATTAATACACTGTGAAGGTTCTTTTCACGGTAAGACCATGGGATCACTCTCACTTACCGGCAGGGATAAGTATCAAAAACCCTTTGTGCCTCTCATGCCCGGCAGTGAAAGGGTTTCCTTTGGTGATACAGATATGCTGGAACATGAACTTAAAAAAGGCGATACAGCCGCCTTTATTGTAGAACCCATTCAGGGGGAGGCGGGTATTATTGTACCTCCCGAGGGTTACCTGAAAGAAGTGAGGAAACTCTGTGATAAATATGATACCTACCTTATTTTTGATGAAATACAGACAGGACTGGGAAGAACTGGAGATTTATTTGCCTGTAACAGAGAAGAGGTAGTCCCCGATATTATGTGTCTGGCCAAGTCACTGGGTGGGGGAGTAATGCCTGTTGGTGCTTTTATTACCAGAGAAGATATCTGGAAGGAAGCCTATGGCAGTCTAAATAAAGCATTATTACATACATCCACCTTTGGTGGTAATAATCTGGCAGCTGCTGCAGTTGTTGCTACTCTGGAAGAGATAGTTAGCAAAAATTTGAGCAAAAAGGCCGCCCAAAAGGGAGAACATTTTATAAAAGGGCTGAAAAGGCTGCAGGAAAAGTATGAACTTGTAGATGAGGTTAGAGGTCGAGGGCTTATGATCGGCCTTGAATTCAAACAGCCCGAAGAAGGTCTTTTAAATAAGCTTTCTGGTGGTATGGTCAAAAAATTGTCACATGAATACCTGGGGTCAATGGTAGCGGGAACTTTACTCAATGACTATCAACTTCTTACAGCTTATACTTTGAATAATCCCAATGTAATTAGACTGGAACCACCACTGATCATTGAAGAAGAGGGACTGGAGAAGATGCTTACCGCCCTTGATCAAATATTTGCTGATTACAGCAACCTGCTGGGACTTACCATGCGCAGTGCCCGCAGTATAATCAGCGGTTTGTTTAATTAACAAATTGTTTCACGATAAACATTTTATGGAAAAAGCAGGAGGTCATGTTGTGCGGATACTGGTCATAATCTATGCTCCACTGGGAGACAGCCTTTTTACCGTCCCATCACTTAAGGCCCTGCACCGGGGTTATCCTGCTGCTCATATTAGTTTAATTTCCTCCCGGTCTGCCCGGGAGATTTTTGCTGACAGAGCTGAAATTGATAAACTGTTGCTGGCAGATGGTGAAGGTCAGCTTATGAAAAAAATACTTGAATTAAGGTCTAAAAATTTTGACCTGGCTCTGAGTCTTTGCAATCTTGGAAGTTATCTGCTTCCTCTGGTTAAGGCCGATAAAAAAGCAGGTTTCAGGGGTGATGAGCTCTCCCTTATTTATGATTATGATCTGCCTGATGACCGTTCCCTTCATGCTGTTGATTACTGCCTGCAGATAGTAAAAAAAGCAGGAGGCAAACTGCAAAGAGAGGCCTTTCTTGATTTACCATTGTTTGAAGAAAATTATCAAAAAGTTAGTAATATTTTACTGCAAAATGGAATAAAAGAAGGGGAAAAATTAATTGTAATCCACAGTGGTGGCCGCTATTTTCACTATAAACGCTGGCCACTTCTCCGTTATCGTCATTTGATAAAACTAATTGACAGTGAATTTAAGTTAAGGACAGTATTAATTGGGGGCGGCAGTGAAAGAAAAAGGGCAGAGTATATTATAGATAAAGATTATAAGTATAATAGATTGCCACTGAATTTAATTGGTAGATTATCTTTGAGGGAGACGGCTGCCTTACTGGATAAATCCTTTCTTTTAATTGGTAATGATTCTGCTCCACAGCATCTGGCATCTGCAGTATCCACACCGGTGGTAACACTTTTTGGCCCAACAGATCCCAAAAATTTCTCTCCCTATCATTCACCTTCAACCATAGTGAGGTCTAATCTGGAATGTAGCCCCTGTTTTGGCTGGCTTGGTGATTATACCCAGTATTTGCCGCAGTATATTCCCTCCTGGCTTGGCTGTAATGGGGAATGTATGAAAAAAATTAGTGTTGAAGATGTAATGAAAGCCGTTAAAAAAACTATTTTTAGTCCGGCAGGAAACAGTTATGGAGGAGGTTAATATAAATGAAGGTTGCCTATTTTAGTGATAGTTATAAACCATATATAAGTGGTGTTGTCCGTTCGGTAGATCTTTTTACCCAAAAGTTGAGAGAGAGGGGTGATGAAGTTTATATATTTGCCCCTGATTATCCGGAGGCTGAAGAGGAGAAAGGTGTTTATCGTTTTAAGTCTATACCGGCTTTTACACATCCTTCTTTTCGACTTGCTTTACCCCTGTCGGTCAAACTGACAAGGAGACTGCGTAAAATTGATCCAGATATAATACATACTCATTCTCCCTTTCTTTTAGGACTGCTGGCCCGGATAATGGCAAACAGGTTGGATATCCCCCTTGTCTTTACCTATCATACCCTTTATGAGGAATATGCCCATTATGTACCACTGGGGGAGAGCTTGATACGTTCTCTTGCCTTAAAGTATAGTAAAAATTATTGTGAGAACTCTGATTTGATTATTGCCCCCAGTGATTATGTCCGCAAAAAGTTAAAAAAAATGGGTGTAAATACTCCCATTACTGTTATACCCACCGGTATTGATTTTGCTCCATATGGTGAGGTTGAGTCTGATTGGGTCAGGGAAGAGTTTGCCAGATCTCCGGAGGAAGAGCTTTTACTCTTTGTGGGTAGACTTGGAGAGGAAAAGTATATCCCCCTGCTTTTGGAAAGTTTTGTGGAGATTCAAAAGAAACGTCCTGAGACCAGACTGATTCTGGTGGGAGATGGTCCGGTAAAAAATGATTTGATTGAGGTCAGGGATGAACTGGGCTTAAAGGATAAAGTTGATTTTGCCGGTCAGTATCCGCCCCGGCAGGTTGTTTCCTTTTATCAGGCCTGTGATCTTTTTGTCTTTACTTCTCCCACTGAGACTCAGGGACTGGTGCTGGCTGAGGCTATGGCCGGAGGTATGCCGGTAGTTTCAGTGGATGCAGCAGGAGCCCAGGCTATTATCGAGGACGGCAGGGAGGGTTATCTGGTGGAAATGGGAGATAAAAAAGGATTTGTTCGGGCGGTGATTTCCGCACTTGATGATGAAAGAAAGTATGAAAAGATGAGCAAAATGGCCCGCGATAAAGCAGAGATGTATTCTATGGAGAATGTGACAGATAGGCTGCGTGATGCCTATATTGACTTGATTGCTGATAATGATGATAAAAAGCCGCGGCAGCTAGCCTGAGGGAGGATTTGAGAAGTGGATTTAACTGCACAAAAAATTAAGCGGGGGATATTTATCTCTCTTACAGGCAGTATGCTGGCCGTGGCAGTTATTATTTTTTTGAGCCAGGATAGTTTTAATCTCCAGATATTTCGCAGGGTGCAGCCTTTTTATATGTTGCTGGCGGCAGGTATAACCATTAGTTTCTGGTTGATTAAATCCATTAAATTATCCCTTCTGGTGGAGAGTCTGGGAAGGGACATACCTTTTTACCGTATTTTTTCTATTTATCTGGCCAGTGTCTTTGTAGCCCATGTTACCCCCTCTACTTCAGGGGGATTGCCTTTTCAGATTTATTTTTTGCACAGGGAGGGGATGGCCCTGGGGGAAACTACCGCCCTGACTGTGTTAGAGGGTATGCTTAATGCTCTATTTTTTCTTTTGACTACTCCTTTTTTACTATTTTTGTGGGGTAGATATTTGCAGATGGGGGTGACTATAACCCGCCTTTTTTATATCTCTGTTGTGGTAGTGGTGGGTTTTATCATTTTTAGCCTTTTTCTTGTCTTTAACACTGATTTTGCCCGGCACTTTTTTGATTGGATTTTAAGAAGAAAGATTATCAATAAACTTTTTTCTCAGGAGAAGTTAGTTAAATTTAAGTCATTTTTAATAAAGGAGATAGGTTTTTTTGAAAGGGGCCTAAATGCCCTGCTGACAGAAAAGGAGAACTTTTTTTATGTGCTTTTTTATACCTTTCTGTACTGGGGTTTTTATCTCAGCCTGGCTCCCATCTTGATTAAGGGTCTGGGAGTGAATACCCCTCTGATTCCTGTGATATTATCTCAACTGGTATTTAATTTTATACAGCCGGTAATACCAACCCCCGGTGCCAGCGGAGGAGCAGAGCTTAGTTTTGCCTATTTTTTTAAATTTATACTGCCTGCCCGTTATCTCGGTGTTTTTGTGGCCCTCTGGCGTTTTTTTGTCTATTATGCCAGTTTTGTAGTGGGAGGACTATTTTTTATTAATCTAATACGTTATAGTGGTTTTTTGCAAAAGAGCCGGAATTGATATTACTCCTCTCTTCTGTTATACTTTATATAGAAATTATTTATAGAATTTATTGTCTATTTATTTTAACGAGGAGGAGGAAGAATGAATTTAAAAAATTGTCCTCGCTGTGGGAAGCTTTTTGCTAAAAAGGGAAATGAAAAGCTCTGTCCTGTATGTCGTAAAGAAGAGGAAAGTGACTTTGAGAAAGTAAAGGAGTATCTCTGGGACCACCCCAAAGCTTCCATTGATGAGGTACACGAGGCTACAGGTGTGGAAAGGGATACTATAATTAAATTTATAAAAGAGGATCGCCTGATTGCTGAGGGAATCGAGATAGATTTTGATCTGGAGTGTGAACGCTGTGGTAAACCAATAGAATCGGGACGCTATTGTGAAAGCTGTCAGCAGGAGTTAATAACTGGACTGAATAAAGAAGAAAGTGATGAAAAAAAGGAAAAGAAAGATCCCGAGACCAAAGAGAGTGGCAAGATGTATACAGTGGACCGGGTTAAAAGGAGAAAAAGAAGAGAATAATTATATTCTGTCCGCCACAGGCGGACTTTTTGTTTTTAGTACTAAAAAAGAGTATAGGCTTAATATTTACATTTAATCATCTTTAATCAATCATAATTGTTCCTGAAAAAAATTAATAATTTGCAGTTAATGACGATATATAAAGTAGATATGAAAGTTAAAAGGGGGGATCTCCGGTGAAAATTAACGGCCCACATCTTGATAAAGTACAGAAGCTCTATCAACAGCAGAAAGATAAGCTGAAAAATCAGCAGGAAAAAAAGGCCGATAAAATGGATATTTCGGGTCAGGCCCAGGATATAAAAAATTTACAAAAAGAAATTAAAAATATGCCGGGAATAAGGGAAAAGAAGGTAGCCCGCCTCAAAGATAAGATTGAAAAGGGCGAATACAGGATTGATTCCCGTTTACTGGCTAAAAAACTTTTGAATCAGCCGGAACAGGAGTGAAAGTATGAGTGATGAATTAGCAGCTGATTTATATAAAATTTTAAAAAAAGAATATGAATTATATCAGAGTTTAAAACAGAGTGCTGAAAAAAAGAAGGATTCCATCATAGAGGGAGAAGTTGATGATCTTGCCCAGCTGGTGGAAAAGGAAGAAGAAATAGTAAATAAACTGGAAAAAAAAGAAAAAAAGAGAGAAAAGGTACTGCAGGAATTGATTGAAATAAAGGGAGTAGATCTAAAAAAGATCAGTTTTAAAGAAATGTTAAAATATTTTTCCGAAAAATGGCAGGATGATCTGGCCACTTACCGCAGTAAACTTCTGGAGATTATAGAGGAACTTGAGGCTTTAAATGAAGAAAACCGTTCTCTTTTAGAGGAAGCAATGAAATTTAATAATTTCTCACTAAATATGCTTTATGATGCCATAGATTTGAGCTCACAGACCTATAGTAAGGATAAGAGTTCTGAGAAAAAACAGGGTTTTAATATTATAGACCGCAAAGCTTGATGGAGGTGGAAAGTAGATGGGTAATAATTTTAGTGTACTGAATACAGCTTTAAGGGGTCTGCAGGCCCAGAAAAAATCCATGGATACTGTGGGTCACAATATTTCCAATGCCAATACTGAAGGCTACAGCCGACAGAGAGCAGAATTGAAGACGACTGAACCCTATACAGCCCCCGGTATGACCAAACCTTCCGGTGCCGGTCAGGTAGGTACTGGAGTCAAAGTTGATGAAATAAACCGTATCAGAGATAGATTTGTTGATGGTCAGATCTGGGATAAAAAGCAAGAACAGGGACACTGGGACAAGCGTTATGAGGGGCTAAATAGAATTGAAAAAATATTCAATGAACCCTCTGAAGAAAATCTTTCAGCAAATCTTTCTAAATTCTGGGAGGCTCTTGAGGATTTAAGCAATGATCCTGCTGATTCTGCTATTAGAACTACTGTCCGCGAACAGGGTCAGACCCTTGTTGATACAATCAATTCTCTATATGATCAACTTGATGATTATAAACGTTCCCTCAATGATGATGTTGCCACAAATGTCGATGAAATCAATTCCCTGACAGATAGAATAGCAGATTTGAATGAAAGAATAGTACATATTAAGGGTAGTGGGCAAAATCCCAATGATCTCATGGATGAGAGGGATAAATTGTTTGAAGAATTAAATGAACTGGTCAATGTCCGCGGCCGTGAAGATAAAAGAGGTAATCTTAACATCAGTCTCAGCGGTACAGGTCTGGTAAATGGTGATAGTGCCAATGAGCTTAAGGTAGAGGAAGGAGATATTGATCACGAAGATAAGGTAGTATTTAAAGAAACAGGTGATGAAGCCGAGATCAGTGGTGGTAAGCTGAGTGGACTTATGGATATCAGAGATGAAGAATTGAGTGCTGAAAAAGACAGTGAGGGCTATATTGCCCAGTTAAATAAAATGGCAGAAACCCTGAAAGAAGAGTTTAATGCTGTTCACAGGGAAGGATATGACCTTAATGGTGAAGATGGAGAAGATTTTTTTCATGTCCATTCCGGTTCAGATAATCCAGCAGCTCACATCGAATTGGCTGAAGGAATTAAGGAAGATACCAATAAAATAGCAGCTGGAAGACTTGAGGGGGATTACAGTCTGGATTCAGATATTATGACGGCGGTCGTCACAGATAGAGATGAGGTAAAAAAAGGTGAGGAATATACAGTTGATGTAGATGATTCTAACAATGAGTATAAAATCACCGATTCTGATGACGATGTAGTGGCAAAAGATGACTTTGATGGCACTTCAGATGACCCAGAAACAAAAACAGTAGATGGAGTTGAATTTACCATAAAGGATTTTGGGACAACTACTGCTGATATGACTCCCGCACCGGATAATGGTGAAAATGCCCTGGAACTGGCCGATGTCATAAAAAATGATAAAATCTTTAATGACGGCAAGTCCACCATGGATGACCATTATGAATCCATGATATCTACTGTGGGTGTAGATGGCAGAAGGGCAGATCAGATGGTGGATAATACTGAATCTGTACTAAAACAACTGGAAAACCAGCGGGAAAGCACATCCGGTGTTTCCCTTGATGAAGAGATGTCCAATATGATAAAAAATCAGCAGGCCTATAATGCTTCAGCCAAGGTAATAAGTAATACTGACGAGATGCTTGATTCACTGATGTCAATTATTCGATAGGGGTGAAATATTATGAGAATAACAAATGGTGTAATGGTAGATAATATGATGCGCCATCTGCAGGATAATACTGAAAAGCTTGATAAACTAAACCAGAAACTTTCTTCAGGCAAGAAGTTTCAACTGCCTTCAGAAGATCCGGCTGGAGCAACTTCCAGTATGGACCTGGAAGGGATCTTGAGTGGTGATGATCAGCACCTGCGTAATATCAATCAGGCCAAAAACTGGCTGCAAAGCAGTGAGGATGCTCTGGCCAATGGCAGTAAACTCCTGCACAGTGGTAGAGAACTAGCTGTAAAAGGAGCTAATCATTCTCTATCAAAAACAGACAGGCAGTCACTGGCCAAAGAAGTAGAAGAATTACAAAATGAATTAATAAATACTGCCAATGCAAAACTGGGAGATAGATATCTTTTTTCCGGTCAAAAGACTAATCCTGAGGCATATGATGAAAATGGTGATTTTCAGGGTGATGTAAAAAAGATAAAAAGAGAAATTGGTCCTGATGTATTTATGGAAGTCAATGTCAACGGCAAATCCACCTTTGAAGATGGGATAAAAGCACTGGATGATCTTCGCAATAGTCTGGAAAACAATGATAGAGATGCTGTTGATGATCTTATCTCTGATTTTGATGAGGTAGTGGATACTAATGTTAAAACAAGGGCCCAGGTGGGAGCAAAGGTCAATCGTATAGAACTTGCAGAAAAAAGACTTGAACAGGAAAAGACAAGAAACAAGGAATTGCTATCTGAGAATGAAGATGTAGATATGGCCAAAACAATTACTGATTTAAAGATGCAGGAAAACGTTTATCGTTCTTCACTGGCCTCAGGAGCAAGAATTATGCAGCCCACACTGGTGGACTTCCTGCAATAAGATAATGGATGGTGATTGCTGTGAATCTACCCCGCCTGGAAATAGAGCAGACTCCGGCTAAATTAGGTCTGGATATTAAAAAACCTGAGATGAAGCTAAAACAGAAAAAGGCCGACTTTGAGCTCAATCAAAAAAAGGCTGAAATGTCAATTCAGCAGGAAAATCTAAGGGTAGAAGTGGATAACTATCCCCCGCGCCGGGATATGGGTTATCTCAATTATCAGGATCGGGGTAAGCAGATTGCCAGCAAGGGTAAACAGCAGGCAATGAAGGGAATAGCAAAAAAAGCGAAAGATGGTGACCGGATGGCCGCTATAGAAGAGAAGGCCAACCGGGGTGGTAAAGTTATAGTACAGCTGGCCAAAGAAGCAATGACAGCAGATAAGAGGGAAATAACTATTGAACATAAAGAAGGACCGGATATAAATGTGAGAGAAGGAAATCTGGAAATTGATATTAAACCGCAAAAACCGGAAATTAACTTTTCTGCAAATAAACCGGAGGTCAGTCTTAACTGGGGTAAAGTTGATGCCTATCTAAGGCAAAAACCTGATCTACAGTTTAAGGAAACAGGTTATCATATAGATTTTTTAATATAATAAAAGAGGTGTGTTTTTGATGGAAATTATGACCAGAGATTTTGGTAAAGTAGAAATAAATCAGGATGATATTATTACCTTTCCGGAGGGCCTGCCCGGCTTTCTGGAGATGAAAAAGTTTATCTTATTACCATTAGCAGAAGATTCTCCCTTTATCATCATGCAGTCTGTGGAGGAATCGGAACTGGCCTTTATCACCCTGGAACCGGGTTTTGTTATCGGTGGTTATGAGTTTGATATCGGGGAAAAGACAGAAAAGATGCTAAAACTTGAAAGTATAGAAGATGTGATGATCCTCAATATAGTTACCATAAGAGATAATGATATGGAGAATATGACGGTTAATCTGGCGGCTCCTTTGGTGATCAATCACCGCAAAAAACTTGCCAGGCAGGTAATCCTTGATAATGATAAGTATCCGGTAAGATATAAATTATATCAGCAAAGAGAGAAAGAAAAGGTGACTGAGTGATGCTGGTCTTAACCAGAAAAAAGGATGAGAAGATTATGATTGGAGATGACATAGTAATTACAGTGGTGGATGTCAGTGGGGGCCAGGTCCAGCTTGGTATAGATGCCCCCCGGCATATTGAGATCCACCGGGAGGAAATTTACCGCAGGATAGAGGAAGAAAACATTGAAGCTGCCGGTCAAAAGGAAGTGGATATTGGCTTTTTGCGCGGTATGGACTTTGATGGTGATGAGTAGTTACTTTGTCGCTTATTTAAGTATTTTATAAGTAAATAAGTTATGGTTAAATAATAGAGTAATCAGGAGTTAATTGTCTTTAATCTTACATAATTTTGTATAAGACAGCAAGAGCAATTTAAGATTTTACCATCTTCTGTCGATATATATAATAGAGTTTTAGTGATGATTACAACCACTGAAGAAATACTTCAGGGTTGTAATGGTTACTAAAACCACGTTGCTGACAGCACGGGCGGCCGACGTGTTGTCGGTAATGAGGTGAGGTGACCACTAAAAATAAATTCTACCCATCGGGCAGGGAGGCCCGGGGGTAAAAAACAAATTCAA
>CAZSTU010000077.1:0-10573 GCA_964609745.1 uncultured Halanaerobiaceae bacterium | reverse complement strand
GGAAATAAGACAAAAATCAGCCACCAGGCTGGCCGAAAAAGTTGATTTAATGCTTGTTATTGGGGGATATAATAGTGCCAATACAACCAGATTGGCACAGATTTGTTCCCAAACAAATACCCCCACTCATCATATAGAAACTGTGAATGATATAAATTGGAATTGGCTTAAAAATAAGGCTAAAGTTGGTATAACAGCCGGAGCATCCACTCCGGATTGGTTAATAAAGGAGGTAATAGAGGCAATGAGTGAAGAAAAAAAAGAAGAATTAGAGGTAAAAGAAAGTGTTGAAAAAACTAAAGAAGAGGTGGTTGAGGAAACCGCTGAAGAAACTCAACAAGAAAATGAAATTGAGGAATCCACAGAAGAAAATTCTGAGGTTGAAACAGGTGAAGAAGAATCAGATGAAGTTAAATACAGTGATAATGATATAGCTGATCTGAAAAAAGGTCAGACTGTAAGTGGTACTGTTGTTGAGGTAAATGATGATGGAGTCTTTGTTGATGTGGGTTACAAGACTGAAGGTTTAATTCCATTACGAGAACTGGCTCACCAAAAGGTAGAAGATCCAGCAGAAGTGGTAAGTATTGATGATGAAATTGATGTAGTAGTATTAACTCTGGAAGATGATGAAGGTCAGATGATTTTATCCAAAAAAAGAGCCGATTATGAAAAAGCCTGGGAAAGAATTATGGAAGCATATGAAAACGAAGAAATTATTGAAGCAGAAGTTACTAAAAGGGTTAAAGGTGGGCTTGTAGTAGATGTAGGTGTTCGTGGATTTATACCTGCTTCTCATGTAGCTATAGGATATGTGGAAGATCTTGAACAATATGTTGGAGAAAAACTACGTTTAAAGGTAATAGAGGTCGAAAGAGATAATAATAATGTTGTTTTATCAGCCAGAAAAGTGCTTGAAGAAGAAAGAGAAAAACAAAAAGAAAAAACTATGTCTGAACTTGAAGAAGGTGAAGTAATCAAAGGTGAAGTGACAAATCTTGTAGATTTTGGTGCATTTGTTGATTTGGGAGGTATTGAAGGACTTCTTCATATCTCTGAAATGTCCTGGGGACGCATTGGACATCCTTCTGATGTACTTGAAGAGGGGGAGGAAATTAAAGTAAAAGTTCTAGAAGTAGATGAAGAAAATGATAGAATTTCCCTTGGCTTAAAACAACTTCTACCAGACCCCTGGGAAGAATTTGCAGAAAAACATTATGAAGGAGAAATTATTGAAGGTAAAATAACCAAAATAGTAGATTTTGGATCCTTCATGGAAATTGAAGAAGGTATTGAAGGTTTAATTCACATATCTCAACTCTCCAGAAAACATGTAAAAACTCCAGATGAAGTAGTTTCTGTCGGAGAAAAAAGAGAAGCCAAAATTATCAATATAGATCCAGAACAAAAAAGAGTTGGGCTAAGTCTAAAAGAAATAGAAGAAGAGAAAGAAGAAAAATCCCCAAAACAGCAAAAACAAGAAACAAAAAAAGATGAATCTAAAGATGAAGATGATGAATCAAGTTCAGGTGCTACTATAGGAGAGCTTGTAGGAGATATTTTTGAAAAAGAAGAATAAACTATTTTACAATATAATCTATTTTTACCCCCGGTCATTAAGCCGGGGGTTTTTTATTTTCAATTTAATTGAATAAGTTAATTTGGCCCTGGTTATGATAATTATATACTATAAAAGAGGTGATTTTTTGAGTACAGGTATTATAGTTTTATTTATTGTAGGAGTGCTTATTCTAATCGGAGTAGCTCAAAATGCACTAGATCACTTATATTTAACAGACAATTGGGCCCTTTTTATAGTGGTATTGATAATTGCCGGCAGTTATTTTGATATCCCTTTAAGTCAACAACCACCGGTATCTGCCAATGTTGGAGGAGTGATAATCCCGGTATTACTTTCCCTTTATGTCTGGAGCAGAGCAGATAGTGGAGTGGAAAAATTTAGAACGTTTATAGCCATAATTTTTACAACAGTTGTAATATACTTTGTCAGCTTCTACTTTAGAAATTATGGTGAAGGCAGGGATATAATTGATCCCTTTATTATGTTCATTACTGCTGGCGGAATTACTGCTTATATTATAGGCAAAACGAGAAGAGGAGCATTTGTTGCCGGAATCCTTGGATATTTTGGATATGAAATGATAAACCTCCTGCAGTTAACTCGGGGGGAATATCTGACAGAGGTAAGAATAGGCCGTGGAGGAGCTCTGGATACAATTATCTTATCGGGAATAGTTGCCATATTACTGGCCGAAATTATCGGGGAAGGCAGAGAAGCAATATTTCATAGAAATAAGAGGGAGTAAAAATGAAAAATAATATTTTAACTTATATTTTACTGTTTATGATAATCCTTACTTTTGATAGCATAACCTTTGCAATCGATCAAGACAACTATCCTAAAGGACACCTAGAAGGAAAAGTTACAGAAGTATATGATCAAAACGATAAATATATTTTTTCAACCTCCAAAGGGATTACTCCTGGAGATAAATATATCAGTCAGGAGAATATAGAGTATATTATAAAAAAAATAAAAAATAATAAAGCCATAGCAGAAAAAAGGGGAGAAATAAAATTACTTTCAGAAAGCAAAGAAGTTATTGATGCCTTTAATTTTGCTGCCAAAAAATCTAAAACTATTGCACTTTATCATACTCACAACAGTGAATCCTATCAACCTGGTGCAGAAAATATAGAAGGTCCGGGTGATATACATGAAATTGGCCGAACTTTAAAAAATCAACTAGAAAAACATGGTATTCATGTTATACATTCAGAAAATATGCACCTTCCTCACGATGGTGCTGCTTACGAAAGATCAAGGGCCACTGCTATAGAAATAGCAGGAAAAAGACCTGATGCAATCTTTGATTTACATCGAGATGCCATACCGCGCCGCGAAGAATATCTTACACGATTAAATGGTAAAACTATCAGTCAGATTAGAATAGTAGTGGGAAGGCAAAATCCAAATTACAAAGCAAATGACCAATTTGCAAGAACATTAAAAGCTGTATCAGATGACCTATATCCTGGTTTAATACGAGATATCTTTTATGGAGGTGGAAGTTATAATCAACAGGTATCATCTCATTCGCTTTTATTGGAATTCGGATCTCATGTTACAGGTAAAAATAAAGCCAAGACCAGTACTGAAATGATGGCCAGTACTGTTAATCAACTATTATATGGCCAAAGCCAGGAGCTGGCAAAAAGTAGTGAAAAACGTGAAAAAACTTATACCCTGACAACCTTGGTCTGGGTTTTAACTTTATTTATTATAGCTTTGTTTGTCTATTTGTATATTGATGAAGGTAATCTTTCCGGTGTAATCAAACGGGTAAAAAATTATTTCCACCGGGAAATAATAGATAGAGGAAATAAATAAGGAGATATTAAATGTTTAAATATAGTGAAATGTTTTTTTTAAGTTTTCTGCTGGGAACAATTGCCCGGGCCTTTATGCTCAGAATTGATTACAGGCAATTTCCCAGTTTTCCTCATTCATATGTAATACATCTCACCATGGGCCTTATAGCCTCAGCTCTTGGAGCCCTTGCTTTTCCTGTGTTATTAGAAGAAGAATATATAGCTATTACATTTTTAACAATAGGAGCCCAGCATTTTCGTGAAGTAAGAAACCTGGAACGAGATAGTTTGGAAAAACTGGAAAAAGATGAGCTTGTTCCCAAAGGATCAGCATACATAGAGGGAATAGCCAAATTATTTGAAGCAAGGAATTATCTGGCACTTATAACATCTCTCAGCACTTCTATAATTTATTTTTATCTGGATTGGTTACTGGCTCTTATAGGGGGAACTTTAATTGCCTATTTTCTTCACTATTTGATGAAAGGACCAAAAGTCTGCGATATAGCAAAAGTAGAAGTTGTACCAATAAATTTTGAAGGAGCAAATATAGGTATAAAAAATACAATAATGATGAATATTGGAGAAAAAGAGGCACTTAAAAAATGGAAAAGCGAAGGTATTGGTATTAAAATAACCCCCCAGGATGAAAATGCCAGGGCCACATTATTTAATTTGGGGCAGAGACAAACCATCATCCATGATTTAAGTATTTTGATGGGGATTAAAATGGATAAGGGTTTACAGCAGTATACTCCTCTGGCAAGATTACAATCAGATGAGGGAACTTTAAATATAATTATACTTCCCCAGGAACCTGACCCTGAATTTATAAAAATGGCTGTAGAAAAAATACCAATTGTGGAAAGTGCCCAGCGTAAACCTTTAAAAAACCCTGCAGGCCTGAAAGCCGCAGATTGAGGCGATAATATGATAGATAATATATCATCTACTGACTCTATACTGGCAATTGTTACAATAAGGGATAATAAAGAATATGTATATGGTGGAGTTCCTATATTTCTGGCAGAAACAGAAGAAGAAATGGAAGAAATGGCCATGCTGCTTTCAAGAATTTTGCTGGCAATGGTCCATGATATTGGCAAAAATATTAAAATAATAGTAAAACATTAATTCCTACTTATATCCTCCTAAATTGGTATTGCTTAGACATAATAAATATGATATTATCACCATGTAGGGAGGATATAAACATGGTCAAAATAAGTGAAGTTGAAAATAATAGTCTGGCCTCCCAAAAAGGGATAAAAACTGGTGATAAAATAATAACCATTAATGGTAGAAAAATGTCAGATTATATAGATTTTCAATTTGAAACTGCAGAACCATATTTCGAAATGACAGTTAAAAAAAGATCAGGCGAAATTATCAATTATGAATTTGAGAGAACATTTAATCAAAGACTGGGTATAAAATTTAAAAAAAATATATTTGATGGTTTAAAAACCTGTAAAAATGACTGCATATTTTGCTTTGTAAAACAACAGCCCAATACTATGAGAAAATCTCTTTTAAAAAAAGATGACGACTATAGATTTTCTTTTTTACAGGGAAGTTTTATAACTTTAACCAATCTTACAGATCATGACTGGCAGAGAATCATAGATCAACGTTTAAGTCCGTTATATATATCTGTTCATACTACAAATCCAGAATTAAGACAAAAGATGATGAAAAATCCCCGGGCTGCAGATATTTTAAAAGATTTAAAAAAACTGTCAGATAACAACATTAAGTTTCATACTCAGATTGTATTATGTCCGGGACTTAATGATGAAGAAGAACTTGATAGAACTATAAGAGATCTTTTTCAATTTTATCCCTCTATCCTTTCTCTGGGGATTGTCCCTGTCGGACTTACTAAATTTCGAAATAATCTTTATCCTCTAAACCCATGTAAAAAAAATGGTGCAATTAAAACTTTGAAAACAATTAGGAAATGGCAAAATAAGATTAAAAATAAACATGGTTCAAACTGGCTTTTTGCATCTGACGAATTTTATTTTCTGGCTGATAAACCTATACCGAAAGATAGTGAATATGGAGGATATCCACAGATTGAAAATGGTATTGGATTAACACGTCTTCTCTGGAACGAGCTGGATAGAATCAGAAATGATTTTCCTGCAGAAATTGAACCTCAAAAAATTGCTATAGTAACTGGAGAACTGGGTGAAAAAGCATTAAATCCTGTTAAAAAACAATTAAATTCCATAAAGGGTCTAAAAATATCTTTACTTCCCATTAAAAATAAGTTTTTTAGTGGAAATGTAAGCGTTACTGGTCTTTTAACAGGAAAAGATATATTAAATTATCTGTTAAATCATGACTGCCCGAGAAAAATAATATTACCCGATATAATATTAAATAAAGAAGGACTTTTTCTCGATGATTTAAATCTGAAAGATATTAGAAAAAATTTACCACAAAAACAAATATACAGAGCAGCAAACATTAAAGAAATAATGGAGGTGATAAAAAGTGAGCAGGAGAATAGTTGCAATAGTCGGGAGACCTAATGTAGGTAAATCCACCCTCTTTAACCGTTTAACAGGTAATAAAACTGCCATAGTGGAAGGAGAACCCAATATTACCAGAGATAGAATATATGGTGATGTGGAATGGCAAAATAAATCATTTATTCTCATAGATACCGGAGGAATAAATCTAAAGAATAATAATCCTATAAAAGATAAAGCCAAAAAACAGGCTGAAATCGCCATGGAAGAAGCAGACACAATAATTTTTGTAGTAGATGGCAGAGAAGGTTTAACAGCCCTTGATGAGGAAATAGCCCAAAAATTAAGACAGACAAATAAAACTATAATTCCTGTTATAAACAAAATAGAAGATTTCAAAAATATAGAAGAAACCACCTGGGAGTTTTTCTCACTTGGTTTTGGTGAACCTGTTCCAATATCAGCAGAACACGGTAAAAATACCGGTAATCTCATGGAAAAAATAATTAACAGCCTCGATGAAGTCCCCGAGAAC
Organism: uncultured Halanaerobiaceae bacterium; assembly: GCA_964609745.1. GTDB lineage: Bacteria > Bacillota > Halanaerobiia > Halanaerobiales > DATFIM01 > CAZSTU01. The sequence goes on along the minus strand of CAZSTU010000077.1, from coordinate 4,165 downwards.
AGCAATTATGAACAATTCTGGGATATTGCCATTGTGGGTAAACCAAATGTAGGTAAGTCTTCACTGGTAAATTATATTTTGGGACAGGAAAGAGTTATAGTTAGCGATATTCCGGGTACCACCCGTGATGCCATAGATACTCCTATTGAAGTGGATGATTTAAAATTAAATTTAATAGATACAGCTGGTTTGAGACGTAAAGCCCGGGTTAAAGAAGCAGTTGAGTATTATAGTAATATCCGCTCAATTCGGGCCATCGAAAGAGCAGATGCAGTATTAATGATGATTGATGCAACTGAAGGTATAACTGAACAGGACAAAAAAATTGCAGGTTATGCTCATGATAATGGTAAACCCATAGTATTGGCTGTAAACAAATGGGATCTTATTGAAAAACAAACCAATACCATGGAAAAATATTCTGAAGAAATATATTATGAGCTCAAATTTTTAAATTATGCCCCAATTACTTTTATATCTGCCCTCACCGGTGAAAGAATTTCTGAAGTAATTGATTTAGTTGAATATGTTATAGACCAAAGTTCACTGAGAGTCAAAACCGGTGTCTTGAACGAAGTGATTCAGGAAGCACTTCATATTAAACAGCCCCCCAGTAAAAAGGGTAAAAGAATAAAAATATATTATGCCAGTCAGACAGGAGTAAAACCTCCCCGAATTGTTTTATTTGTCAACAATCCGGAATTAATGCATTTCGCTTACCAGCGCTATATTGAAAATAAAATACGGGATGCTTTTGGTTTTATTGGCAGCCCAATCAAATTCACTCTAAAAAGAAGAAAGTAAGGAGGAGAATGGATTATTATGAAAATTGTATTATTTTCAATAATCGCTTATTTGCTGGGATCAATACCTTCAGGATATTTAATGGCCAGCAACCTTAAAAATATAGATCTAAGGGATATAGGAAGCGGCAATGTTGGAGCAACCAATGTCGCCCGGGCCCTGGGTCTTAAAGCAGGTTTGTTTGTCGCAATTTTGGATATATTAAAGGGATTTGTAGCAGTTAGAATTGCCCGCGTTTTTCTTCCGGCAGATATTTCTATTTTTGTTATTTTCATTATAGGCTTACTGGCCATAGCAGGTCATAACTGGTCAATATTTTTAAATTTTTCAGGTGGCAAGGGAGTTGCAACTACCATTGGAGTTGTTTTGGAAATTTTGCCGGTAAGTTTTTTCATATTTATTATATGCTGGATTACTTTAACAGTTTTAACTCGATATGTTTCTTTGGGATCTCTTGTAGGAGCTGTTTCTCTTCCAATATCCGGTTATATAATAACAAATGATATGATATATCTACTTTACCTTTTGCTGCTTACTATAACTATTTTTATTACTCACAAGGAAAATATTATTAGATTGAAGCGGGGGAATGAAAACAGAATGAGCTGGCCTCCGCAACAAAGAGGAGGGAATAATTAGTGTCAGAAGATATATCAATTATTGGAGGAGGAAGCTGGGGAACCGCCCTGGCCAGCCTTTTGAGTAAAAATAAACATCAGGTGTTGATCTATGTCAGAGACAGTGATCTGGCTGATTCTATTAACAATGAAAATATAAATAGAAGATATTTTCCGGATACAAAATTATCAAAACTGATAAGAGCAACAACTGATCTTAGCAAAGCCGTTAATTATGGTGATTACATAGTAATGTCTGTACCAACTGATGCTACAAGGATGGTTATGAAAAAAATAGAACCCCTTTTATCTAAAGATCAAATTATAATTTCTACAGCAAAGGGAATTGAAGAAAATAGCTATCTAAGAAATACTGAAATAATAGCTCAATTTTGTACAAATGAAATTGTAGCTCTATCCGGACCTACTCATGCTGAAGAAGTAATAAAAGAACTTCCTTCAGCAGCTGTTATAGCAGGAAAAAATAGAAAAATTGCTGAAAGAGTTCAGGATATATTCATGTCTGATACATTTAGAGTTTATACCAATCCTGATATAAAAGGAGTTGAAATGGGAGGTGCGGTAAAAAATATTATTGCAGTTGCTTCAGGCATCTCGGACGGACTTGGTTATGGTGATAATTCCAGAGCAGCTCTCATAACTCGTGGACTTACTGAAATAAGCAGACTGGGGACACACCTTAATTGTAAAATTCTAACCTTTGCCGGACTCTCAGGCATGGGAGACCTGGTTGTAACCTGTACCAGTATGCACAGCCGTAATCGTAGATTTGGAATTAATATTGGCAAAGGATTAAATTTTCAAGAAGCACTTGATAAAGTAGGACAGGCTGTTGAAGGAGTAAAAACTACCCGGGCTATTTATAACTGGAAAAAAGAAGAGAATTTTGATTTCGATCTGCCCATAACCACACAAATATATAAAGTTTTATTTAAAGGAAAAAAACCTCTCCAGGCAGTAGATGATTTAATGTTAAGGGGTCCAAAAAATGAAATGGAAAATGTTGTGGAAGAAAGTGACTGGTAAAAATAATTAATTTTTATTTTAGAGAGAAACCCAAATTAGGTTTCTCTTTTTTTTATTTGTTAAGAATATTTGTGCTGTAAAATCATATATATATATTGATATTTTTCTATTAATATTTAATATAAATTATTATTATCATTTAATATTTTACCGAGTGTCAGGGAAGGAGGATAGAATTATAAAATAATTTAAATTAAAGGGGGGTTAGTATGTCAGAATTTAATATTTATCAGGATATAGCTGAAAGAACAGAAGGTGATATCTACATTGGAGTAGTAGGACCAGTCAGAACGGGTAAATCAACATTTATACAGCAATTCATGAACAAACTGGTTTTACCACAGATTGATGACAGATTTATAAAAGAAAGAACACAGGACGAATTGCCACAAAGTTCGGGTGGAAAAATGATAATGACTACAGAACCCAAATTCGTACCGGAAGAAGCCATTAAACTAACAATAAAAGATAAAATATCTTTTCGGGTAAGAATGATAGATTGTGTAGGTTATACAGTCCCGGGAGCAGTTGGATATGAAGATGAGGATGGGTCTAGAATGGTAAATACTCCCTGGTATAACCATGAGATACCTTTTCAGGAAGCAGCAGAAGTAGGCACACAAAAGGTCATTAATGAACACTCAACAATTGGACTGGTAATAACAACAGATGGTAGCTTTTCTGAACTTCCCCGACATAATTTTGTAATGGCAGAAGAAAGAGTAATTAATGAATTAAAATTAATTGGAAAACCTTTTATAATTGCATTAAATTCAACAAAACCACAAAATGAAGAAACAAAGGAAATAGCAGCAAAATTAAGCGCAAAATATGAGGTTCCGGTAATTCCTATTGATTGTCTAAATCTTCAGGAAGAAGACATTCACCAAATACTCAAAAATATTTTATATGAATTTCCTATTAAAGAATTTCATATTAAATTTCCAGGTTGGTTAACTATCATAGGAAATAATCACTGGTTAAAACAAAGTTATAATAAAACAATTCAGAAAGCAACCGATAATGCCAGCAAAATAAGAGATGTTGATCAGACCATTAGCATACTTGCTGATAATGAAAATACCAGAGATGTTTACTTAAAAGAAATTAACCCTGGTGAAGGACTGGCAATTATTGAAGTAGGAGTGCTTGAAAACCTCTATTTTCAAATTATTGAGGAATTAAGTGGATTTAAGGTTAACAGTCAACAGGATCTTATGAGTCTAGTCCAGGATCTAAGTACTGCCAAAAAAGAATATGACCGTGTAGAAAAGGCATTAAATGATGTTAAAGAAAATGGTTATGGTATAGTTACACCGGATTTAACTGATATGAGTTTTAATGAACCCGAATTAATAAAAAGGGGCAATCAATTTGGAGTCAAGTTAAGAGCTTCTGCTCCTTCAATACACATGATAAGGGCTGATATTAATGCAGAAGTCTCACCGGTTGTGGGAACCGAAAAACAATCTGTAGAATTAATTACTTTTTTCCAGGAGGACTTTGACAGAGATCCCAGTTCAATCTGGGAAACAGAATTTCTCGGTCGCTCACTCAACGAAATGGTGCAGAATAGTATATCAAATAAATTATATCGTATGCCCGATTCTGCTCAAGATTAATTAAGAGATATAATTGAAAAGATAGTCAATGAATGAATCGGAGGATTAATTTGTATTATTTTGTAGAAAAAAGTT
>CAZSTU010000076.1:0-10593 GCA_964609745.1 uncultured Halanaerobiaceae bacterium | reverse complement strand
GTACTACTGAGGTATACATTGTTTGCCTATATTATAAAAGAAAGAGTAAAAACTAGGGCATAATTTATTGGTCCTCACATATAATGTTATAAATGAGGACAAGAGGTGATAGCTTTATGCTCTCCCCCAGTCTGGAAGATTATCTGGAGGAAATATATCGTTTTTCAAAAAATCTGGGCTATATTCGTATTACCGATGTAGCCCATAAATTAAATGTATCACTACCTTCTGTAAATAAAGCTGTAAATATACTTAATCAGCAGGGGTATCTGGAATATATTCCCTATAAAAATATAGAATTGACTAAAAAAGGAAAGAAAATGGGGGCTTTTCTGGTCAAGCGCAACCGCATATTGCAGAATTTCCTGGAGGTTATAGGTAGTAATTGTGACCGAGAGGAAGAGGCGGAAGCAATTGAACATTATTTATCAAAGGAAACAGTTGCGGCCATGACCAGAGTGGTTGAGTTTTTTATCCAAAGACCAAAATTACAGCAGGAATTAAGAGAATTTGAAGTTAAAAACAAAGATAATTGAAAAGTTTAATTAGATGAATCAGGGTGAAATTAACGACTATGGCTGTTCCGGTGGTAAGTGCAAGTGCAAATAGAGGCCACCGCCAGCCATTTGTTTCATTTTTTATAGTTAATAGGGTGGTTCCACAGGGAAAGTGAAGTAGAGAAAAAAGCATAACTGATAGAGCAGTTATCCAGGTCCAGCCATTATCCACAAGTATTGTTTTGAGTACCTCGGTGCTGCCCGGTTCAAGCATGGATCCTGCCGAGAGATATCCCATGATTATAATTGGTATAACTATTTCATTGGCGGGAAGCCCCAGGATAAATGCCAGCAAAATTATACCGTCAAGACCGATTAACCGAGCAAAGGGATCCATGAAGTTTGCTGTGTGATTCATTAAACTTATATTACTGACACTGAGGTTGGCAAAGATCCAGACTATGGCACCTGCTGGAGCGGCAACCATAACTGCCTTTCCCAGTACAAAGAGTGTTCTGTCCAGAAATGACCGGAGTAAAACTTTACCGATCTGCGGTTTACGGTAAGGTGGAAGTTCTAATGTAAATGATGATGGTACTCCTTTTAAAATAGTGGAAGATAACAAACGGGATATAAGTAACGTTATAATTATCCCCAGCAAAATCATCCCCACCACTATACAGGCAGCAAGTAATGAGCCGAGGCCACTGTTAACCATCCCGTTCATAAAAAGTGAAGATAAAATTATAAGTGTTGGGAAACGTCCATTACAGGGAACAAAATTGTTGGTCAAAATTGCAATTAATTTTTCCCGGGGGGATTCAATAATACGGCAGGCTATTACCCCTGCTGCATTACAGCCAAATCCCATACACATTGTGAGAGCCTGTTTCCCGTGTGATCCTGCCTTTTTAAAAAAATTGTCAAGATTGAATGCAACCCGCGGGAGATAACCAAGGTCTTCCAGCAGGGTAAAGAGTGGAAAAAAAATGGCCATTGGTGGCAGCATGACTGCCGTAACCCAGGCCAGAGTTCTGTATATTCCCTGAATGAGTATACCCTGCAGCCAGAGGGGTGAATTGACCATCATAAATAATTCAGTTAATTTTCCTTCAATCCAGAATAAACCATCTGCCAGGATCCGGGAAGGATAATTGGCTCCGATAATTGTTATCCAGAGGATAAAGCCCAGGAGTATTAGCATGGTAGGATAACCAAAGCATCTTGAAGTTAATATATCATCGATTTTTTCTACCGGTTTTTTTATTCCAGTATTTTTTTTATTTACGTGTTTTTTATATATTTTTTCCGTATTTTTATATATACTTTTTACTATATCTTCTTTTATTGTATCTCTTTTGGTAGGAGTTATTTTTTTATCGAGTTCATCATAAATTTTTTTTAAATTTTTTTTATGAACTGAATTCACAAAATTTTTCCCTCCCTTTTTCTTTAAAATTTAAATTTATTTTATTATCTTCAATATTAATTAATTTTTTCCAAATATCTCTATCCCCTTCAATAATTCTCAAGCTTAGCCATCTTAAATTTAATATTTTTGATATACCCGGAATTTGACCTAATTTATTTTTAATTATAAAAATATATTCTTCAATTTCTTCTGTGTAATTTATTTGAGCTGGATTAGGGTTTATCTTTCCGGTGATTAATTGATAAATTGTTTTTTTTAAGCGGGTTATACCTGCCTGACTGCGGGCAATAGTAGGGATAACAGGTATGCCGAGATCCCTTTCAAGTCCCTCTATATCAATTTTAATATCTTTTTTGTCAGCTTCATCCATTAAGTTGACACATAATATGATATTTGATCTTAGCTCACATATTTGCAGGACAAGATTTAAGTTTCTCTGTAGATTGGTAGCATCTGCAATAACAATTATGGCATCAGGTTTGTTAAAACAGAGAAAATCGCGAGCTATTTCTTCCTCTGGAGAATTTGCAGCAAGTGAATAAATTCCTGGCAAATCTATTAAGGTGTATTTTTCTTTCTTTATTTCAAAATAGCCAACAGCTCTGCTGACAGTTTTTCCAGGCCAGTTACCTGTATGCTGTCTGAGGCCAGTTAGACTGTTAAATAAAGTGCTTTTTCCAGTATTTGGATTTCCGGTAAGGGCAATAAGCGGTCGGTCCTCCTGGTATTCTGAAGGTTGTCTGTTAGTCATCTATACTTCCTCCTCTTTAATTAATTTTATTTTAACTTCATTACTTTCTTCACTTCTCAAAGCCAGGGTTGAGCCTCTAATTAAAAAGGCTGTAGGGTCTCCTGAGGGGCTTTTTCTGATGGAGTGTACAGTAGTGCCGGGAATAAGCCCCAGGTCCAGCAGACGCCTTTTTTTGGAGCCTGTAGCAAGTAATTTGACAACTTTTCCTTTATTACCTGGGGTGAGTTCTGACAAATACATATATCTCCCTCCTATGTTGAAGTGTTTTAACTAACTTAGCTTTCACTAACTTTAGGAATGTAAAATCTTATATTTTATAATATGCTATCTGTATTAAGCCGTGCAGCTTTATTTACAAAATAATATTTAAAAATTAATTAGCAGGAAACGTGATATTTTTATCTAAATGAATAAAAGAAGGGATTTACAAAATTATTAGATAAAGGTGGTAAAATAATGAATGATCTGAATGTAAGGCATCTCAGATCCACTATTAATGAAAATGAATATGAATTTTCTCGCCTTCGTGAATGGGATGATAATGGAGATGCACTGGAAGTAGTTATACCCGGTATTGTGAAAGCAAAAATAAGAAGTGGTAAAAGTATTTATGATAGGTTTAGAGATTTTATACCATTTAAAAAGTTTGATTTTTCACTAAGACTTGGTGAAGGTGAAACTCCGCTTTTAGAAGCTGCACCACTTTTAAAAGAATACTGTGAACAAGATTTTTTATTTTTAAAAGATGAGACACAAAATCCTACCTGGAGTTTTAAAGACAGGGGTTCTCTAACAACAATCTGGATGGCTCAGGAGATGGAGGAACGGGTTACAGCTACCATATCTACAGGCAATATGGGCCATTCTATTTCTGCTTATGGGGCAAGGGCCAGCCAGGCTGTGGTTGTTTTTGTGCCGGGCTTTACACCACGGGAGAAGTTAAAAGCGATGGCTATTCACAATCCAATTATTATTAGAGTTGATGCTTCGGATTATTCCAAAATGAAAAAAAGAATACTGGATCTTGGACTGGAGTATAACTTAAGAATAGTTTCCGGAAATGGGCCGATACGGGTTGAAGGCTATAAATTTACAGCTTTCGAATTATATGAACAGTTTGGTGGGGAAATACCTGACTATATAGCTGTACCCACATCAGCCTGTGGACATATTAGAGGGATCTTTAAAGGTTTTAGAGAGTTAAAAACTGCCGGATATATTAATAATTTACCGAAAATGATTGTTGTTCAGGCAAAAAATAATAGTCCGGTGGTGAGTGCGATAAATAAGAATAAAGATGAAATTATCCCCTTTGCAGATATAAAAACTGTAGCTGAAGCTATTAGCAGTGGTAATCCCTTCGGAGGTAAAGAAATAATCAATAAAGCCCGATATCACGGCTGGCCTGCCGCAGCAATTAGTGAAGAAGAAATACTGGAAAGCCAGCGAAAACTGGCGGAGGCAGGTCATTTTGTAGAAGCTTCTTCTGCTACTTCTCTTGCTGCAGTAAAAAATTTAAAAAAACAGGGCAAAATTAAAAATGATGATAGTGTAGTTATCATGCTCACAGGTGCCGGTTTTAAAGATCTGTCTGTATTATCAGAACAGGAAAAAGATATTGATTTCTCTCCCTTTGATACAGATCTAGAACATCTGGCGCCGGGACTGGAATGGGCCTTAAATAAAGTAAATTCTTGATAACAGATGGAGTATTAGATCTTTGAAAATAATTAGATATAGAGGAATGAGTTAAAAGAGGGGCCTAAAAAATTAGAGGATTCAGCTGAAATTAGTATTATAAGTACATGAAAATATATAAATTTAGATTATAGTAAAGTGAAGGGAAGTTATGTTGATGACTAATTATATGAATCCAATACTTGTATTTCCGGTATTGATTGTTTTATATATAATATCCTTTATGATGGGAGTGATTACAGGGGGGAGATATGAAGAAGGGTTTAAATACTTCCACAAGGAAAGTGGAGAGGAATTTATCCCCCTTTTACAGGGATTAATGCAGAAGCTAAATAAAAGTAAAAAAAGGGCCCGGCAAAAAGGGGGCCGGGTTTATCTTCTGGGTATTATTTTTTTGGAGAAATTTATTATAAAAGCAGTTATTATCCGGATTATATATGGGGTTATTTTTATAATACCCCTTTTTTTGACCCTGTGGTCTGGCTTTAAAGAAGGAATAATGTATAAAACTAAAGATAATAAACTTATCTCCTTTTTATATGGATTTAGTTATTTATTTGCAGGTACTGCAGGGGTTAACCTTGGGACAGCAATAGTTATTTATTTATTTTCAGATGAAAAATTCTTTTGGGATATACCCTGGAGATTTATTTTACTGTCAGCTGTTATTTGCCTGACGGCAGCCCTACTGGAAATAAGAAGAACATCTTTTAAAGATAAAAAATAGTTGAACGTTTTCTGCGGCGGTAGGTGACATATATCATTAAAATAATTATAAAAATAATGGCAATTCCTGCAGTGAATATTATTGCATTATAACGTGGTTCCAGTGAAATTCTTTTCAGTATTATCCCGGCATATGCCCAGATGGGTACAAGTGCATAAGCCCTATCACCGCGGTATAATAGGACAAGTGATGTAACTACTGCTCCTGCTATCAGCAATATTATAGTCCAGGTTACCTCGGGTAGTCCAAGAGCTGGTTTATCAATATAGACCAGATAAACATTAATATTGGCAATAGTAGCTATTGTGATCCAGCCCAGATAAATACTGAAGGTCATATTAACCAAAAACTTTTTTAAACCTTTATACCTGTTTCTACCAATATTAAGTTTAATATAAATTACAATTAATGAGAAGAGAAGTACAAACATGATAATTAATGACAGTGATATCTGCAGGTAGTGCCAGGAAAATATCCAGGCTGAATTTGCCAGAGAACTTATGAAAAACCACCAACCTATTTTTTCCACGAATTCAGGGGTTTTTTTGAATTGATCAAAAATACCGGAACTTTGATAAATAATAAAAGCAAAGAGTAGAAAATATATTACACCCCAGATAGCAAAAGTCACTCCAGCAGGTGTGAATAAATTGGGGAACATATCGGAGACCTCATCTGTCGGAAGATCATTTAGAGGCAGATAATTGGCCAGAAAATTGACTATGATCATAATTATAAATCCTATGATATTGAATATTTGTTTAATGGTATTATTTTGCATAATTATTCTCCTTTCTGGATATATGAAATACCCACATAATTATATATATATTTATAGATAAGTTTTTATTTTCCTGCCTTTAGGTGATATACTCTCAGTCAAAGTTAAAAGATAGCTGGTCTTTTTTATCAGGATTATCTTTTTTTATATATAATTTTTGATCCTTATAGGGTTTTATTAAATCTTTTAATTTTTTTGTGGGAGTGTCGGGATTTATCCATTTGTTTTCATTTTCTTTATCCAGTATTACTGGCATTCTATTATGTATTTTCTTGATTTTATTGCTGGCTTCTGTGGTTAATATAGTAAAACATTTCACTGGATTTCCTTTACTGTCATTAAAGGTTTGAAATAATCCTGCCATGGAAAATATTTTCTCTTCATTATGACCAATTTTCATTTTTATCTTCTCATTACCTTTTTTCTTCCATTCAAAAAAGGCATTTCCAGGTATTAGACATCTTCTATTATAAAATGAATTTTGAAAAAGATTTTTTTGATCAACTGTTTCTCCTCTAGCATTGATAACCGGCCTATTGGTATAAGATGGGGTAAAACCCCAGCGGAAAATTTTTAATTGAGGCTTTTTACCCACTATTACAGGAGCTTTTTGTGCCGGGTATATTTCTCCCGGCGGTGAATAATCAATATTATCATCTTTTTCGATATTATACCAGCGACGGAGATTATCCAAGTTTAACATTAGATAATAGCGACCACAAATATTTATCACCTCCTGGCAGTTAAAATTATACCCTAATTGTAAGTTAATTTCAAAAATTGAAATTTTGACTTTTTTGTAAAAAAATACTGTTGACCCTATTGACAAATGGTAAGAAAAGGTGTATATTTTATAGAGTTGTATTTTTTGGGAGGTGAATTTTATGTACAATATAGTTTTGAGAAAGTTTGTTCCCTTTGTACAGGAACTTGATAAATCAACCAGATATAATTTTAAGATAGATGCATTATCTGCTGTAACTTTTGGTGTTTTTGCAGGAGCTTTTTTCCCTTTTTTTGCAGTGACAGGGGTAAGACTTGGAGCAAATGGATTATTATTAGCGTTAATTACCGCTGCTCCTTTTATGGGGCAGTTATTTGCTGTTTACTGGGGACACAAAAGTGAACAGGGGCAGAAACTCCCTTTTATTGTTACCAGTGGATTGATCTCCAGAGGTATTTTGATCCTGCTTGCTTTAACCCGAAGGGTGGAAATTTTTGCCTTGCTGGTAGTACTTCACTTTTTACTGGCCTCTGCTGGTACTCCTGCTTATACTGCTCTTATGAAAAAAATATATCCAATACAGTATAGAGGCAAACTTATGGGAAAGGTGCAGTTTTTAATTGGTTTGATGAGGGTTGTTATCACTTATTATGGTGGTATATGGCTTGACCTGCATGGCTATCGCACATTATTTATAATTGCCGGTACAGCAGGTATTATATCCTCAATAATTTATGGCAGAATAAATGAACCGGAAGAAGAATTTGAAATTATAAAAAATAAATTTTCTTTAAAGGAGTTTTTGCAGATATTCAAGTCTGATAAGCTTTTAAGACTGGCCCTTTTAGGTTTTTTTATTTTTGATCTGGGAAACTTAATGCTGGCACCGATATACCCGGTTATTCAGGTTAGATATCTGGGATTAAATAATTTACAGATAGGCCAATTATCAATTTTTTGGATAATGGGATGGTTTATTTTTGCCCCCTACTGGGGTAGAATGGTAGATGAACATAGTCCCGTAAAGGCAGTTAAGTTTGCAGTAATTATATTCATGCTGCAGCCATTGATTTACTTTTTCAGATTACCCTATCTTTTATTAATAACTGCTTCATTTACCGGAGGAGTCGCAGCTTCAAGTTTAGAAGTGGGCTGGTTGAATATGATGATAAATTTAGGTGGTAATAAATCTTCTCGTTATAGCGGTCTTTATCTAACCATTCTCGGCATAAGAGGAATACTTGGTCCTGTTATGGGCAATATTTTGCTTTCTTATATTGAACCTTTTAATGTATTTATAGTATCATTAGGCCTTTTATCAGCAGGTTATATTCCCTTTATATTTTATGAAAGGCTGAAAAGTAAAAAAGAAGAAAGAGTAAAATATAGTGCAGAACTAAAACCGATTTATAAATGATCAAAGATCAGCCGCCATTCATGGCTGGTCTTTTTTGCATTTTTATGATAAAGTATAATAACCAAAGGATAAAGGTTAATTCTGGATAATAATTTAATGAAAGGAGAAGTGAGTATGATTACTCTGGAAGATATAAAAAATGACAAAGAATTTAATTATATAATTCAACAGGCACAAAATTACCTGCAACAAAGAGGAAATACCGAACATGGTTTCAGACATGTTAATTATGTATCCAGGTATACGGCGAAAATTTTGCAGGAATTAGATTTTTCAAAAAGAAAAGTAGAAATGGGTGGAATTGCCGGTTATCTCCATGATGTTGGGAATATGTTTAACCGCAAACACCACGGTATATCAGGGGCTAATATTGTATACAATGAACTGCGCAGACGGGGCATGCCTCTGGAAGATATCTGTGTTATAACCACTGCTATAGCCAATCATGAGGAAGAGATCGGCCAGGCTGTCAGCCCCGTTTCATCGGCACTGATTCTGGCGGATAAAAGTGATGCACACCGAACCCGGGTTCACAAAAAAAATGCCGATGAAATACACACAAGGGTTAATCTAGCTATTAGAGACTCCACATTAAAAGTCAGACCGGAGAAAAAAGAAATTATTTTACAGATTGATTATGATTCTTCCATTTCTCAGGTAATGGATTATTTTGAAATTTATCTTTACAGGATGGAGATGTGCAAATTTGCTGCATCACATCTTGGCTGTCGCTTTCGTCTTTTTATCAATGATCTTGAATTACTTGGTCATGTAGATGAAGAATTTGATAAAAATTAAATGTAAAGGGAGGAATCATAGGGAGGTATACAGAAGTTTGCATTATCACTTATTTTTTAGAGGGAGAAAATATGCAGTTAATATATAAAGGACCCACCGGTTCGGGTAAGACTGAAAAATTAATAAAAAAATATGAGGAAATTACAGAGAGGCATATTTCAGACAGGTCTCTGGTACTTTTAAAAAGTGCTCGTAGTGTTAGCAAGTGGAGAGAAGAGATTGACCTCCCGGAAATGGGTCCCATATATGTTTATACGTATTTTGGTTTCATACAGGAGGAGGTTGCCCATTACTGGCCCTGGATTGAAGAAAGTTTAAATAGTGGTAGTAGTGGTAGGTCAAAAATTGAACCGACTTTTATGAATGTAGAAACAGCTCATTTTATAATGAGCAAGTATGTAGAAAAAAATAGAGAACGCAAAGATACTTTTGATTATATTAATGCTACTTCTCCACATATAGCAGTACAGCTCATTGATAATCTTAATTATGCTGCTATGAACTGTCTTAATTTTAAGGAAATGAGGGATAGATTATTACAATGGGCTGGTGAGGACAGGGAAAAAATTGAAGTATTCAATGAATCTTTGGCTATAATGGATATTTTCCGCAGTTTTTGCCTCAAAAATAGAGTTGTTGATTATTCTCTGCTAATTACACTTTATAACAGACATTTATTTAAAAACGAACAATATCTGAATAAACTTGCAGAAAGATTTGATTATCTTTTTATAGATAATCTGGAAAAAACTGTTCCTGTCACCCAGAAATTAATTGAAATATTAAATAATTCAGTGAAAAATACATATATGACCTTCAATCCTGAAGAAGGAATAAATAGATTTTTTGGAGGAAATCCCGTTCTGGCTAAACGTAAATTTTTTGATAATGGTGAAATTGTTGGACTGGAAAAATCTTATACTTCTTCCAGTAATGCCCGCAGATTTGCCCGAAGGTTAAGGGATAGTATCCTTGCTGGAGAAAAAATTCCAGAAAATAATTATATAAAAAAAGAAATAGATACTGAGCTCAGGGGAGAGATGCTGATAGATGTTGCTGAAGAAATTATGAATTTAATTAAAAAAGGAACTTCTCCTAATAAAATTGCCCTAATTGCTCCCCAAATAGATAAAGTTATGGAATTTACCCTGGAAAATCATCTTAATAAAAGAGGATATGATATACACAATCTTCGTCATTCACGAAGATTGGTGGATATTCCTTTTGCTCAGGCTCTTGTAACTCTGGCTCTTCTGGCACACCCTGATTGGGATAAACCTCTTAAATATTCTTCATTACAGCAGACCATGGGCCTGGTATTAAAACTTGATCCAGTAAGGTCTTCATTACTGGTGGAAAAGATATTTCAAAAGGGTATGGAACTTATGGAGCTTGATGTTCAATTACGGGAAAGACTGGGATTTGAACGGGCGGAAAAGTATGAATATTTGAGAGAGTGGATATTGAATGTACGGAATCAAGAAATTTCTCTTGATCATTTTTTTCAAAGAGTTTTTGGAGAATTGCTGGCTCCATTAGAGCCTGGTGAAGATGATATACTTGCCTGCAGGAGGATGATTGATTCCATTGCCGGTTTTAAGGAAGTAGTGGAATCATTTAAAGAATCAGATAAAAAAGAAGTGGGAGAAGATTTCATAGATATGATTTATAATGGTACACTGGCTGCTGAAGTGTTGTATTCAAAGTCTCTAGAAAAAGATCAGGTGATTTTATCAACACCCTATCAGTTTCTTTTTACCACACAAAT
>CAZSTU010000075.1:0-10766 GCA_964609745.1 uncultured Halanaerobiaceae bacterium | reverse complement strand
GTTAGGAGAAAGAAGGGATAAAATTGATAAATGAAATTGATACTCATCAAATTATTATAAAAATTACCCCAAAAGAGATAGTATATGTAGATATGATATTTAAGGCATATGAAGGGCTGGCAATGTTAACAATTAGCAAAAAAGAAAAAGGAGTTATTTTTCTTGATGTTACCGAAGGGACACATGATGATGTATTGAAGATAATTAAAAATCTTAAAAATAAGATTCCTTTAGAAATTATAAAAGACTAGTAACATTTTTGAAGCTCACCTCATATATATATTTGTGGGGGTGAGCTTTTTGTTATCATTGCTTCAGGGTTTATTGCTTCTTGTTTCATATATTAAAAATGGCAGGGCTTTTCCTGAACCTTTGGCACCTGAAAGAGAAAAATATTTTTTAGACAAAATGGAGGATGGAGATAAAGAAGCCCGGGATAAATTAATTGCTCATAATCTAAGGTTGGTGGCACATATTGTTAAAAAATATGAGACGGTAAAAACCGAAAATGAAGACTTGATTTCAATTGGTACGATTGGTTTGATCAAAGGTATAAATACTTATAGTCGCAAAAAAAATACAAGACTGGCCACATATGCAGCTCGATGCATTGAAAATGAAATTCTTATGCATTTAAGATCTATTAAAAAAAATAGAAATGAAATTTTACTGGAAGAATCAATTGGATCTGATAAAGAAGGAAATGAAATTACATTACTTGATATTTTAAGTACCGAAGGAGACTCAGTAGATGAAAAAGTAGAAAAAAATATTAATAAAGATAGATTATATGAGTGTTTGCGTTTTTTGCCTCAGCGAGAGAGAAGTGTTATAAGATACAGATATGGACTTGAAGGTGAAGAAAGGATGACTCAGAGAAAGATTGCCGGCATATTGGGGATATCTCGTTCTTATGTTTCCAGAATAGAGAAAAAAGCTGTTGAGAGATTAAGTGAAATATTTTTTGAAAACAAAATCCCCTAGCTGCTGTGACTTTATTGTTTGACAAGTGTTTATTATTTAGTTATGATATAGATATAGAACAAAAAATAGTATATATTGATTATATTTTGGATATAATCTTATAAATAGTGGAGGAAAAAATGTTAGATTTTCTACAGCCTGATTACTATTATAAAAACATATTTAATATTGATCTGGATTTATTTCTAAAAAAGGGATATAAGGGTATAATATGTGATATTGATAATACAATAGTTCCCTGGTCAGAAAAAGAAATTATGGAAGAAGTTATAGAATGGGTCCAGAAAATTAAAAGCGAGGATTTTTCTCTTTGTCTGGTTTCTAATGGAATGGACAAAAGGGTTAATTATTTTAGTCAGGAATTGTCGATTCCTGCTGTGGGACAGGCTGTTAAACCTCGAAAAAAATCTTATAAAAGAGCCTTAAATATACTGGGATTAAAATCAGAAATTACTTTTGTTATTGGAGATCAGATTTTTACTGATATACTGGGAGGGAATAGATTGGGACTTACTACCGTTTTGGTAGATCCTATGTCGAGTCAAGAATTCATAACAACTAAAATTTTACGTATGCTAGAAAGAGTTGTTTTTACAAGGGGGGAACCCAGAAAGATGGAAAGGGGTGAAAATTATGATAGGTAAGATAAACAGGACAATAATAGTATTTATGCTTTTACTTTCTACATTTTTTGTGTTATCCAGCGAGGTAGAGTCTGGTTATAATCTGGAGTTTGGAGAACGCACTTTGCGAGAAAAAGATGAAGGTGGAGACGTAGCTATTTTGCAGCAGAGATTAAAAGATCTATCCTATTATAAAGGTAAAATTGATGGAATTTATGGATCAAAAACTAAAATTGCGGTAAAAAAATTTCAAAAAGAGCATGGCTTAAAAGCAGATGGAATTGTGGGACCTGAAACTTTTGATAAAATTCCGTCTGAAAGCCTTTTAAGTAGAAAAGAAGTTAGTAGAGAAGATATTACTCAACTTGCCAGAGTTATCCATGGTGAAGCTAGAGGTGAAGTTTCTAAGGGGAAGATAGGAGTTGGGGCTGTTATAATTAATAGAGTGGAAAGTGATGAATTTCCTGATACAATAAAAGAGGTGCTCTTACAGCCCGGTCAATTTAGTTGTATGCTTGATGGACAGGCTAATTTTTATCCTGATGATAGTTCAATTCAGGCTGCAAGAGCAGCATTACTTGGATATGATCCCACTTATGATTCACTTTATTTTTATAACCCTAGAATTGCCTCAAATGTCCACTGGATTGAACAGAGACCTATAGTGACCAGGATTGGCAGTCATATTTTTGCCAGATAAAAATTAGCACCCATCAGGGTGCTAATTTTATGTATGAATATTTGCTATAGTCTTAGGCGCCGGTATTAACCGAAATATCTGACATATTATCCAGACATTTTTTACAAATAGTTCTTCCCCTGTATTCTATAGTTTCATCCGCATTACCACAGAAAATACAGGCTGGCTCATATTTTTTGAGGATTATCTTGTCTCCGTCTACATAAATTTCCATGGGATCCTTTTTGTCAATGTTCATGGTTTCTCTTAATTCAATTGGAATAACCATACGTCCTAAATCATCGATTTTTCTTACAATACCAGTTGATTTCATTATTTTACCCCTCCTTTTTCAAAACAAAATTCGACATATTTAATTATATTATAATATTTTATATTACTGACGTCAATAGACAGGAGTGACTTTTTTAAGTATTATTTAGATTTTTTTTAAATATATTCAAATATTTCTTTTAAAAAGGGGTTTTACCATGAGTGAATTATTTAATAAATTCCAAAAAAAGCTTAGTTCACATAACTATAAATTAACTTCACAAAGACGTGATATTTTAAAAGTATTAATTGAAAATCAGGATAAGCATTTTAATGCAGAAACTTTACTGGCAAAGGTAAAAGAAATTAATCCAGATATAGGACTGGCTACAATCTATCGCAATCTTGAACTATTTTGTCGTCTGGGAATTACCGAACAGCTTGACTTTGATAGTCCTCACAAACATTATGAATTAAATATTGAAGAAAATCATCATCATCATTTGATTTGTATGAAATGTGGAAAAATTATAGAGTTTAATGATCAGGCATTGGAAGATTTTGAAAAGAGTCTCGAAGAAGAATATGATTTTAATATTGTGGAACATAGATTAAAATTTTATGGAATCTGTCAGGAATGCTCACAGGAAGAATAAAGGATTTTCTACTTACTTATAGAATAATATTATTAGACTTTAAATATCCTTATAAAAAAAGAATAATCAAAGGAAGGTTGAATAAAATGGTTGAAGAAAGAAAAAAATGTCTGAAGGACCTTACTGTTTTTTCAAAATTAAATGATGATGAGATACAGCTTATATGTGAGAGTGGATATGAAAAAGTATATGATAAAAATGAAATAATTTTTTTTGAAAGTGATAATTTTAAAAAACTTTATCTATTAGTTCAGGGCAGGGTAAAACTCTCAATGTTGTCTCCCAATGGCAAAGAAAAAGTTCTTACCATTTTACAACCAGGAGATATTTTGGGAGAAATATCATTTTTTGATCATGACCCCCATCCTCTTACTGCAGAAGCAGTAGAAAGGGCTCAATTGATGATAATCCCCTGGAATAATCTGGAAAGTATAATTAATGAAAGACCGGGACTGGCTTTAAGAATAATTGAGGGTCTTGCCAAAAAGGCTCGGTTATTAACAAGCCAGGTTCGAGAGCTTGTATTTCAAGATGCAGCCGGGAGATTGGCCAGTTTATTAATAAGATTTTCGGAGGATTTTGGTATTGAAGTTGACAAAGGTGTTATGATAGATATTGTACTAACACATCAGGAAATTGCCAATTTACTTGGAACTTCCCGGGTGACTGTGACAAAATTAATTAATAATTTTATTGATGATGGGGTTATTGAGATGGAACACCGAAAAATTATAGTTATCGATCAGGAGGGGCTTGGGAAAAAATTGCAGACAAGTATTTAAAATTTAAAATATAAATTTACTTAGATCATCTTCCGGCAGGAGGATGATCTTTTTTTATATATGAAAAAAATATAAAAAAATTAAAATTTAAACAAGGAAAATTTAAATTTGTGTCGTATATATACTTATAAGGAAATATATTCTAATATATGGGAGGAAAAGGAATGAGTTTGGAACAATATTTATTAAAAAATAACTATATTTCACCAGAAAAATTAGAAAAGGCTAAAAATGATATAAAGAAAAATAAAAATAGAGAATTATCCCTGGAAGAGTATCTGGTGGAAAATAAATATATATCCAGAGAAATTTTAATGGAAGCTAAAGAAATAGAACTGGGTGTGCCACGTTTTAATAAAAATAATTTTAAATTGGACAAAGATTTGGCGAATTTTTTACCGGAAAATTTTGCTTATAAAAATCAAATTGTTCCTCTTTATAAAGAGGGAGAATATCTTAAACTGGGGATGGTCAATCCTTCTGATCTAATATTAATAGATATGGTAGAAAAAATTACAGAACTTATTGTAATACCTTATCTAATTGATGAAAACCTCGTTGTAGAGCTATTAAGTGAGATTTATGCGATAGATAATAAAAATGAAATATTTACTAAACTTAAAGAAGATAAAGATATTACTTATTCTCAGAAAAATAATGCAGTTTTAAATAAAATACAAAAAGCTCCAATTGTAAGATTGACAAAAATAATTTTGAAAGAAGCAATTTCCAAGCAAGCCAGTGACATACATATTGAACCTCAAGAAAAAGATATCAGGGTAAGATTTAGAGTTGATGGTGTACTTTTTACAGCAATGGTAATTCCGCTTAGTTCTCATAATTCTCTTATATCCCGTTTTAAAATAATGGCAGATCTAGATATTACAGAACAGAGATTACCTCAGGATGGAAGACTTGAACAAAAAATTAAAGGAAATATATTTGATATGAGAGTCTCGACAATACCAACGATTCTGGGTGAAAAGATGGTTATACGTATTTTAAATAAAGATGATTCATTACTTGATATAAATAAGATTGGATTTAGTAAAAATAATGAGAAAATGTACAGAAAGTTAATTAATGGTAGTAAGGGCATTGTCCTTTTGACAGGTCCTACAGGAAGCGGAAAAACAACAACTTTGTTTGCAGCTATAAATGAATTAAAATCAGAAGAAAAAAACATAGTAACCATCGAAGATCCTGTAGAATATAGACTTACAGGTGTTAATCAAATACAAACTCGTTTTAAAATTGGACTGGACTTCAGTAATACAATGAGAGCCATTTTAAGACAGGATCCGGATATAATTATGTTAGGTGAAATACGTGATGCTGAAACTGCTCAGATAGCTATTAGAGCGGCTTTAACCGGCCACCTAGTCCTAAGCACCCTGCATACAAATGATGCTATTAGTTCGATTGTCAGATTGCTGGATATGGGTATCCCCCCTTATCTTGTTTCGTCAGCCATAAAAGGTGTTGTGGCACAGAGGCTTGTTAGAAAGATATGTTCTGAATGTAAGGTAAAGGTTAAAAATGAAATTAAGGAAATGGAATTTTTAGAAGACAAAAATGATAAGATTTACTTTCAGGGAAGAGGGTGTAAATATTGTAATAATACAGGTTTTAACGGGAGGATGGCCATACACGAAGTCCTTGTACTGAATAAAAAAATTAGAAAGATGATAGTTCAACAAAAAAGTGAGGAAGAATTATATGAATATGCGAAAAGGGCAGGTATGGTAGCTCTAGAGGTTGATGGTCTAAAAAAGGCGGAAAAAGGATATACCACATTACAGGAAATAATTCGAGTAACAAATTGAGAGAGGAGGAATAGTTTTGCCGGATTTTTATTATCAGGCTTCAAATAAAAAAGGAAAAAAAATTACTGCTACTGTGAATGCAAAAAGTCCTCTAACTGTTGCCAGGGAGTTAAATGAAAAAGGATATAAAATTACCAGTATAAAAAAAGTAAATGAGAGTTCACAATCAAACAAAAAAAGAAAAAAACTTGAATTTAAAAAAAATGAAAAAATAAATTTAATAAATTTCAGCAAACAGCTTTCGGTGTTAATAAAGGCAGGCATTCCAATTGTTGAAGCTATAAAGGTTCTCAATCAAAAAGAAGAGAACGACACTAATTATAAAGTAATGAATGATATTATAGAAAGCCTGCAGGCAGGTGGTAGTTTTTATGAAGCCCTAAACAAGAAATCAAATTATTTTCCCCATCTGTATCAACAGATGATAAGAGCTGGTGAAAAGACGGGGTTGCTGGAAGAAGTACTAAATGAGCTGTCAAAATATTATGATTGGCAGTTGAAACTGAAAAACGAAATTAAAAGTGTGCTATATTATCCCATAATCGTTTTAGCTGTAGCCTTAACAGCAATATTTTTCATGTTAGTATATGTGGTACCAGCTTTTTCAGAAATATTTGAGGCACAAAACAGTCAGATGCCTTTAATAACTATTTTTATTGTAAATGTTAGTTATTTTTTAGCCGATAATTTAGTATTGATAATTGTTTTTTTAGTGACACTTATCCTGATTATATTTAAATTTCTAAAAACGGATAAAGCTAAAGATAAAATTGATTTTTTAAAAATTAATTTACCCGTTGTTGGTAAAATATATGGGCAATTTGTTATGATAAGGATTGCCAGTATTTTAAGTTTGCTCCTGGATAATGGGTTGAATCTTTCTGAAAGTCTGGAGTTACTGGAAAATATAGTTGATAATCAAGTATTAAAACGCGAATTATTTCAATATAAATGTGGAGTCCAGGAAGGCAAGCAGTTATCAAAATTAATGAAAAAAAGCAGTGTTTTTACCTCACTTTATTTAAAATTAATTAAAGTAGGAGAAGAGACGGGTTCACTATCTGTGATGTTAGTACAGGCAGTAGAATTTTATGAAAGGGAGGTGAGATTGAGCTTAAACAAGATTATAACTTTTATTGAACCAGTGATGCTTGTTTTAATGGCTATGGTGGTAGGTTTTATTGCTCTAGCGGTAATATTGCCAATGTTTAATATGTACACAATTTTTTGAAAGAGGAGGATATCAATGAAGATATTTAAAAAGGATAATGGTTTTACTTTAGTAGAATTGCTGGTGGTCATTGGCATTATAGGGATACTGGCGGGTGTGGCTATACCAAGAGTTACAGGAGTAAGAGAAAAGGCAAATATCAGTGTGATAAAAAATGATCTTCGTTCTCTTCAGACAGCTCTAGAACTTTATGCAGTGGAAAAAGATGGCTATCCGGCAGAAGAAGATTTTTCAGATGTAGACTTTGATAATCATGAGGATTACAGCTATTCAAAAACGGCAGATGGCTATAAGGTATATTATGATCAGGCAATAAATGAAAAATATTATTATATAGAAAGCTCAAGTAATGGGGTAAACACAGATGAAAATGGTCCAAACACTACTGGTTAAAAAGTATTTAGGTGGTAGTGAAAATGGCTTTACTCTGCTGGAAATAATAATAGTATTGAGTCTATTTGGTATAATGATTGGATCTGTCTCATTAAGATTGGAAATTTTAGAACATGTTAAATTGAGGATGGAGATAATCGCAGTATTAAATGATTTAAAATGGGCCCGTACAGAAGCCATACTAAATAAGAAGGATTATCACTTTAAAATTGAGAGTAAAGATTTTAATAATGATGGACGCAAATATTATTATTTCTATATATTAGAAAATAATGAAGAACAAATCATGAAAAAAGGAAGTTATTCCGATGAGTATAAACTCTACAAAACTAAATCTGCAAATTTGGTTACAGCAGATTATTATGATTATATTAAATTTACAGCTTTTGGTACTGCAAGAGGAAGCACAATAGGGCTGGGGGAAGAGGATTTGATAGAACAAATAGTTGTTAGTAATCTG
Source organism: uncultured Halanaerobiaceae bacterium (assembly GCA_964609745.1). Taxonomy (GTDB): domain Bacteria; phylum Bacillota; class Halanaerobiia; order Halanaerobiales; family DATFIM01; genus CAZSTU01. The sequence continues at coordinate 2,859 of CAZSTU010000075.1, read as the reverse complement.
GGGAGGATAAGAATTGCTGAATAAAAATGAGGGTTTTACTTTAATTGAGATTATGGTTTGTCTTATTGTAAGTGGGGTATTGATAATGGGATTTTCCAGATTAGCTTATATTATAGAAATAAATAATATTAAAAATGAGCAATATTTTCAGGTTATGAATAGTGCACAATCCCTAATAGAGTGTGTTAGACAGTTGAATCTATCCGAACTTACAGGAGAATATACTTCCGGGAGATTATTACAGGAAATCGAACAAGAAGAAGTATATGACTTAATTAATGAAATGAGTTTAAATAATTCAAGTCTAATTACGATTAAAAAGGCCTGTCCTGCGGGTCAGGCCTACCCTGGTCTTTATCAGTTGAAATCCATTATTGAATGGGAAGACGGGGAGAGGAGGTATGAGTTAATTACTTATGTATTTCAAAAATAATGAAAAGGGTTTTACTTTAATAGAGGTACTATTTGCCCTGATATTACTCGGCTGGCTTGGTATATACTTTCACGGATTTTTTAATAAAACTATACTGGATTTTCGCAAACAGAATGATGCATTTCAAAAAAGACAGCAGGCCAGACTGGCACTGGAAAGGATGATAATAGATCTTAAATCGGGACAAATCCTTGAAGTAAGTGAAGATTCAATAGTGCTGTATGCTCCATATAAAGGTGAATTAACAAAAATAAGTTATTTAATGGATTATAATGATCAAATACTGAGATTTAAGTCAAATAAAAATTTTTCCCCATTAATTAATGATATATACGATATAAAATTTCAGAAATTAAATAAATTCCTGAGGATTGATCTGACTGTAATACATTCCAGAGATGAAAAATTTAGGATTAGCACTATAATAAGTGAGTACGCCGGGGAGAGACAGATACAATGACTTTTCAGTCTGAAAAAGGTTTTGCATATATTTTTATCTTGTTTTTTATATTATTACTGGGGATATTGAGCTATACCTTTACCCGTCAGGGCATAGTAGATAATCAATTAAATAAAAATATGGCAGATAGGAAAAAAGCAGTATATGCAGCAGAAGCTGCGGTAGAAATGGGCAGGAGTGTTATTGTCAGAGAAGGTGAATTGCCTGATTTTACTCTTGATGGTTCTGAATATGTTGCTGGAGATTTATATTGTAGTATAAACTTATCTGATAATAGATATTTTGAATTATATATTGAAAATAGTCAGGAAGGGAATAATTATTTGTTGATTGGCTATGGTTTTGCCGGTGAATTAAAAGAAATAATAAAAACTGAGGTTGACAGTGATGGAATGAAAATTTTACCTGATCCCCTATAAGGAGTGTGATATTTTATGTTATTTAAAAATAGAAAAAGATATACCGGAGTTGATATTGGTCATCATAGTGTGAAAGTAGTGGTCATAAAAGAGGAAAGAAGAGATATTGTTTTGGAAAAAGCATTTATAATTAAGTTAAATAAAGATAATAATCATAGTATTAATAATAGCAATAATAGGATAAAGGATATTCTTTGTAAAATTTCTCAGGAAGATTATTTCAAGGACATAAATATTACTTCAATTTCCAGTGAAAAAATTGTAGTTAAGACAATTAAATTACCTGAAATAGAAGAAAGTGCAATTAAAGACACAATTAAATTAGAATATGAAAATCATTTTCCCTTTTCACTTTCCGAAGCTGTAATTAAATATTCAGTAATTGGCAAAAAACAAAATGAACTAGAAATTTTAACAGTTTTTGTCCCCGAAATTGATGTTAAAAATTGTCTTGAATTATTTGAGGGGTGTGGTATTAAATTAAAATCAATTGGAGTACAACCTCTGGCTCTTGCTAATCTAGTGCGTTATAATGAAGATTACTCTAATGTATTAATCGCAGACATAGGTCAAAACAGTATACAGTTAGTAACTGTAATAAAACAGAATATTGAACTTGTCCGCCTTATTAGACTGAAGAGAAATAGAGATATGAGAGAAAATTATACTGATTTTGTCAAAGATAAAAAGGGCAAAGAAAATTATTTAGAGGAAAGTGTGACAAGAGATAAACTTATAATTGAAATAGAAAGGGTTATTGATTATTTTAAATTAAATTACAAAAATAAAAATTTAGATACTTGTTATTTATGCGGAGGAGGAGCTTATATAAATAATCTGCAACAAGAAATTCATAGTAAGTTTAAAATAAAAACTAAGATATTGAAACCTTTTGAAAATATTAATTTTACAACAGAATGTATTGAAAAAAGCTATATAAATAAATTTTGGAGCGAATTTTCTGTGTCATTTGGACTTTCTCTGGGTGAGTTTTACCATGATACATATTAATTTAATTGAAGAAGATAAGAAAATTTTTATCACAAAAATCATTGTTTTAATTATTATTATATTGGTTTTTGTGCTGATCACAGGACTGTATTCTAATAAAAAAAATCAATTGGTTGAGTTAGATAAGGAAATAATTAAAATAGAAGAGATGTTAAAAAAATATCGCTTACATGTAGAGGAAAATCAAAATCATCAGAGAGAGGCAGTATTAAAGGTAAAAAAGCCAGATAAAAGATGGGGAGAATCAATAATCGAACTGGGATATGTTGTACCCAAAGGTATAAGAATAAGCATTTGTAATTATGATGGAAAAAAATTAAAATTAAATGGAGTTGCTGCTAATAAAAGTACCGTCATGAAATTTGTAGAAAACTTAAATTACAGTCCTGTGTATACAAATGTTAGAACTATTTCTTTAGATAGTGAAGAAAAATTAGATAGTGACGAAAAATTAAATTTTGTTATCGAAGTGGATATTACTAAAAATGAGGGGTGAAAATGTTAAATAAAAAAACAACACTTATTATTACAGTTGT
>CAZSTU010000074.1:7864-10848 GCA_964609745.1 uncultured Halanaerobiaceae bacterium | reverse complement strand
AGATACCTGACAGGTTAAAAGATGAGTTAAATAAATTGGAATTTGAATTATTTATTGCCAAAACAGACCGTGCTGTTAAAAAGTTTAATGATGTAGAAGGCAAAAAAGTAGCTGCTTTACACCTGACCTGTTAAATTAAAGATAATTACTAAAAATCGGAGAGTGGTAAGATGAAAAAAATAAGTTATGATCAACAATTTTCACGAGTCTTTGAAGCTATATCCGGTAATGGAGCCTTTTTAACAGTTAAGGCCCTACAGAGGATAAATACAATGACAATTGGATGGGCAACACTTGGTTATATATGGAACAAACCTATATTAATGGTAGCAGTGCGTAAATCTCGATATACTTATAATTTAATTGAAAGCAGTGATAATTTTACTGTAAGTGTTCCTTTTTTAGGTAAAATGAGAGATGAATTAAAATTCTGTGGTACAAAATCTGGCCGGAATTATGATAAATTCGAAGAATGTAATTTACAGATAAAACCGGCCCATGAAGTAGAAAGTCCTTTAATAACAAATTGTGATATACATTATGAATGTAAAATTAGATTTAAACAGGAAATGAAAAAAAATAATCTGGATCCAGACTTTCAAAATAAAAATTATCCAGAAAATGATTATCACACACTATATTTTGGAGAAATCGTAAATACTCTTAAAGAATAATTTTATCCACCATATGTCAGATCCTGACCGTCATACCACTTAAGGGCTTCATAAAAATGTGAGGGTTTAAAGTCAGGCCATAAATCATTTACAACATAAAAATCTGCATAAATTGACTGAACAGGTAAAAATCCACTCAATCTCCTTCTTCTACCCCAGCGTATTATTAAATCAACTCTTGACACTTGATTTGTATTTATATTTGACTGGATATTTTTTGGAGATACTTTATCTGCTTTATTTAAATGTACCAGATCCCAGTGCCAGCCATAATTTACTAAAAAATTTACTTTGATCCCTCCATTTCCAAACCTTTTTCTAGTAGTAAATGATTTAAGTTCATTTGGAAAAAGTGGTGTATTATAATTACCTACAACCAATAATTCTGCATCTTCATTTGACAGCATTTTAACAGCCCCTATACAGGCTTTTGTAAAGGCCCTTGTCTGTGGACGGGGCCTTTTTGTATTATCCATAGTGAATCCATAATATGTTATTTCTTTTATCCCACTTTTTTTACATAAACGATATAGATCCAGACCAGGTCTTAGCCCTTTTTTATATCCTTCTTCTTTGTTTAACCCGTTTTTTTGGGCCCAGCGCCTATTTCCGTCAGGTATAACTCCAATATGATCCGGTATTCTCATTTACATAACCTCCAATTATATTTCTAATCAATATTATTACCGATAACTGGAAATATTATTGATTAAAAAGTAACTTTTTGCATGTTATTAATTTTTTTAATTATTTCAAATTAATTATTATTGATTATTATAAAGCTAAAAGAAGGATTATAATTTTTTATAAAGAAATAAATAAATATCTGTACTATAATCAATAGAGGAGGTAGATATTATTTTAAGAGAATTAATATTAAAGAACAGATCATATCGCAGGTTTTATGAAAATGAAAAAATATCTCGCAAAACCATTAGAAAATTAATTGACCTTGCTCGCAAATCACCGTCAGCTGCAAATAGACAACCCCTCAAATATATTATTTCCAATGAAAAAGAAAAAAATAGTAAAATTTTTCCATGTCTTAGTTGGGCCGGTTATATAAAGGACTGGGATGGTCCCAAAAATGGAGAAAAACCCGCTGCATATATCGTTATGCTTGGAGATAAAGAAATAACAGAAAATTTCTGGGATGATCCAGGTATAGCAGCACAAAGTATTTTATTGGGAGCAGTAGAAAAAGATCTTGGAGGCTGTATTATAGGAGCTTTAAATCATGATCTGCTAAGAGAAAACCTGAAGATTGATCAAAGATATGAAATTTTATATGTGCTTGCTCTCGGAAAACCAAAAGAAAAAGTGAAACTTGAAACAGTTGGTCCAGACAATAGTATAAAATACTGGCGTGATGAAAATGAAGTACACCATGTACCTAAAAGAAAACTTGATGACATTATTCTGGAATAATTTATAATAGGGGAGATTTTATGGCTGAGATATTAGAATGTATACCTAAGCTGAATATTTTAATTTACCTATATATCTTTATGAAGAATCAGCCACAAATTGAGATTACAGGGTAAAGCATACGAAGAAATAATGGAAAAAGGTGGGGGCATTGTTAATTCTGCAAAAGATACACGTCAGAGTTCTTTTGAAGAATTAAAAGAATCAGCTTGGAAAAGGCTGAATTCAATGCTTGGTTTTGGTATAACAACTATTGAAGGAAAGTCAGGTTACGGCCTTAATACAGAAACAGAACTAAAACAGATAGAGGTTATGGAAAAATTAAAATTTTCCTTTCCTATAGATATTGTTATTACTGAAAAAATTATTCCAGAAATTAAAGAAATAACTCTTTCTGATTATGAAATCAAAGAGTAATTTTAATCATAATTACTTTACTAACCGCCAATAACTGGCGGTTTAATTTTTTTATTTAAATATTACTTTTCCTAAATATACCTAAAATATTATATAATTATTTTTTAAAAATCAATATTTAAAAATAATCTTTTCGCAAAATATTTATTTTGCGAAAAGATACTAATTTTAATTTATAAAATTTCGTTATACAATATACAATATCTTTTTACCCCATAACCCAATAACATAACTACTTAACTACTTAGTTAGATTTAAAAAATATTTCAATACTTAATTCAATTATTATTCATTGTTCAAACAAAAGCTTGTATCAAACTTGGAGATCTGAAAGTTAGATATAAAGAATTTTATAAAAGAAACTATTAAAGACCCTTTTAATCAGTTTTAATCAGTAGTAACCATTGATGCAGGAATTTTTAGTTTTTGTCCGGGACTCAACAATACACTATCCATCCTGTTTAT
>CAZSTU010000074.1:0-7764 GCA_964609745.1 uncultured Halanaerobiaceae bacterium | reverse complement strand
CAGGAATTTTTAGTTTTTGTCCGGGACTCAACAATACACTATCCATCCTGTTTATTCTTTTAATTTTATATATAATTTTTCTTAAATCAGTGTTTTCCTGACGATATTCACTGGCAATTTTCCAGAGAGAATCTCCTTCTTCTATTTCAATAACAATATACTCTGAATCTGTCTGACCTACACTAACCCAGGCCAATAAAATAGTTAATACTAAACTTATCAATATAACCAGCATTATTTTAAAAGTATTTGTATATATATTTTTATTAATACCTTTTTTATTATCAGATTCTCTATTGTTAATTTTAATATTAATATTTTCATTGTCCATTGATGTTCTTTGTTTATTTTGATCTTTTTCAATAATATATTTTGATTCCTTTTTCTTGGGTTTCTTTAATTTCATGTCCTCTTTACGATAAGTATTTTTTACTCCAAGTTGATACATTATAATCCCCCCACTAAAACTTTTGTTCATAAAACATCTGTTTACTATATTATAACAGAACAATTGTTTAGTGTCAATATTTTTAGAACGATTGTTTGTGTAATATATATATTTATGGTATAATATTATTGGTAAAAGATTAAAATTTTCAAAAATATATCTGGGAGGTTTCATCAATGGATGAACTTAGTGATAGACAGAAAGAAATTTTAGGTTTTATTATGGAGGAAATAAAAAAGAAAGGCTATCCCCCTTCAGTCAGGGAGATAGGAAAAGCTGTAGGTTTACGGTCACCTGCTTCAGTTCACAGTCACTTAAAAACTCTGGAAAAATTAAATTATATTCGAAGAGACCCTTCAAAACCAAGAGCTATAGAGGTATTATATCAGGAAACTGAAGAAAATAATATGTCTATAGATAAAGAAATAATTCACATTCCACTTGTAGGTAAAGTAACAGCCGGTGCACCCATTCTGGCCGAGGAAAATATTGAAGACTATTTTCCTGTTCCTGCAGATTATGTAAGATCTTCCGGAAAAGAAATTTTCATGTTAAAAGTTAAAGGTAATAGTATGATTAAAGCAGGAATCCATGACGGTGACCTGGTTATTGCTCAAAAACAAAAACAGGTTGAAAATGGTGAGATAATAATTGCTTTACTTGAAAACGAGGCCACAGTTAAAACATTTTATCAGGAAGAAAATAATATAAGATTACAGCCTGAAAATCCAGAATATGATCCTATCATAAGTTCCAATATTGATATTCTCGGGAAAGTTATTGGACTTTACCGACAACTTAACTGATTTCATCATTTTTCATCAATTCTTTTATTCTATCAATGGCTTTTTTTATTACTTGAAAATCATGCCAGGCCTGTTTTTTTGCACCTGGATTTCTCAATAAATATGCAGGATGAAATGTTGGCAAAAAATAGTATTTGCCACGCTGTATCCATTTCCCCCTATCTCTCGTTATCGCAGCCTCTCTATCAACCAGATATTTCAAAGATGTTGATCCCAGAGGAACTATCACTTTAGGATCTACCAATTTTATTTCTGCTTTCAATATAGGCATACATGCCTCCGCTTCACTTATTGAAGGCACACGATTATTTGGAGGCCTGCATTTAACGATATTTGATATGTATATTTCCTCTCTACTAATGTTTATAGCATCAAACATTTTATCCAATAACTTACCTGCTCTACCGACAAATGGTCTGCCAAGTCTATCTTCATCAGCACCCGGGCCCTCACCTATAAACATAATTTTATTCTCCAGAGAACCTTCTCCCATAACAACCTGAGTACATTTTTCGCGGAGATGACAGCGCTCACATTTGAGGGCCTCTTCTTTTAACCGGTCATAACTCTGATCGGGATATTCTATCAATTGCTGTATAGTAATATTACCATTTTTATCAAAAAACATTCTGCCATCACTCCTTTTCAATTTTAATATTATGTAGTTTCATTTTTCTATCTTCAAAAATTGCAATCTTTTTATAGCCCAGTAAATTAATCATATTGTATATATAGTCTATATTTTCTCCAATTCTTTCAGGTTGATGAGCATCAGAAGCAAATGTTAAAGGAACATTGTTTTGTGCAGCTATTTTTAATATATGTTTTGAAGGATATATCTCCTGCACAGGCTTATTTAAACCATTTATATTAATTTCTAAAGCCTGTTCGTTTGTTTTAATTTCCTGCATTATCGGTTCAACCAATCTAGTAATCTTATGTGGAGAAATTCTATGTCCATATATTTTTATTAGATCCAGGTGCCCAATTATATTAAATAAACCTGAAATAACTGCATTTTTTATTTCAGTAAAATACTTTTTATATAATTCATTAATATTCCATTCATCAAACCTATCTCTGTAATCCGGATGATCAAAATTCCAGTCACCAATATGATGAACAGAACCAATAGCAAAATCAAGTGGATATTTATTTAATAAATTATAGATTTCTTCTTCTCTACCGCTTTTGTAATCAATTTCTACTCCTATCTTAATTAAAATATCAGTCTCTTCTTTGATCTTAAATAAGTTTTCCCATTTATAGCTGTCAAGATATTTTTCATGATCAGAAAAACCAATTTCTTTAATATTTATTTTTTTGGCATATTCGACAAATTGCCTTAATCTTTCTAAATTATGAATTGGTCTTACTGCTTTTTCTCCGTGACTGTAGGGATGAAGATGATAATCTACATAATACATTTTTATTCATCCTTCTCTTCTGTAATAAAACTTCTAAAAATTTCACCTGAATTAGAAAATTCTTTAACTGCCTGCAGATAACTACCTTTTCTATAATGAATTACACCCAGCAAAAATCTACTATAATCATTATCCTCTATTTCTCGAGCTTTGTTGATTATGTTTTCAGCGCGTTCATATTCATTGATCTCAATATAGCTTGCAGCCAGATAATTGTATGGCCAGACATTATTTTTATCTTTATTAATTATATCCTCAAAATATATAATTGATTTTTGATAATTTTCTTTTATAACCTCAGTAAAAGCCAGATAATTTAAATATAACAACTCATCTGAACTACCTTTAAGTTTATCTGTTTCAACTTTAATTAATTCGATAAATTTATCTTTTGAAACATTTTCATCAATCTCATTTAAAATTTCATGCGCTTCCCTAGCCTTTCCCTGATTTGCCAGGGACAAAGCAAGATTAAACTTAGCAAGATATACTTCTTCTTTATTATCGGTTGATTCCAGTTTATTTTGATTATCATTTTCGAAAGATTTCCAATCCATACTGTAGGCATTATTAAATAATATAACGACGAATATCATAACAAATATTAAAATAATTTTTAGTTTATAGTAGTGTTTAATTATTTTCACCTCCAGGATGCTTTATATTAAATATTTTATCTTGTTTTAGCCTTTAATATTATAACTGCCCTTAAATACAAACTGAGCAGGACCTATCATCTCTACTCTATCATTTTGCCAGTATATTTCTAATTTCCCACCTTCAAGCTCAACAACGACAGGGTTTTTTAAAATATTTTTTTTAATACCTATTACGGCACTGGCACAGGCCCCCGTGCCGCAGGCCAGAGTTTCTCCAGCTCCTCTCTCCCAAACCCTTACCTTTATTTTATGTTCATTAACAACTTTTACAAATTCTACATTTGTCTGTTCTGGAAATATCTTATGTTCTGAGATATATTTGCCCCAGTGAGCAATGTCGATTTTATTTAAATTATCAGTAAATATAACTGTATGAGGATTCCCCATGGAAACAGAATTTATCATAAATTCATGATCATTAACTTCCAGGGGAAAATTCATAACTTTACGTTTATTATCCCCAATACATATAGGAATATTTTCAGGTTTAAAGTCTGCTTTACCCATGTTCACAGAAATTTTACTTTTATATTTATTGAATTCGATAAATTTGGATTTGATTATACCCGCTTTAGTTATAATATTAATTTTCTCTTTTTGTACTTTATTTTTTCTCCGCAAGTAATGAGCAAAACATCTTATGCCATTTCCACACATTTCTGCTTCAGTACCATCAGCATTGAAAATACGCATTTTATAATCAATATTTTTTCTCTCACCACCATAAGATAAGATCAGACCATCTGCTCCAATCCCAAAATGCCTGCGACAAACATTTTTTGCTAATTGAGATAAGTTAATATTTTTTAGACGACCACCTGCTGTAATTATAAAATCATTGCCACAACCATGCATTTTATAAAAATACATTAACATTACTTATCTCCCTTATTATTATTTAATAATCCGCTTATCTCCTCCACCGGTTCAATAGTTGATATAGCATGTTTATATATTAGTTGTTCTTTTTCATTGTTTTTTAATATAATTGTAAAATTATCAAAACCCTCTACTTTACCCTTTAATTGAAAACCATTCATTAAATATATTACCACCGGAATCTCTCTTTTTCTAACCATATTTAAAATACTGTCCTGTAAATTAATTTTATTTTTCATGCAATTCTCCTCCTTATAAATCTAGTAATTAATAAAAAATAATATACCCTATAAAATAACTTCAACATATTTCAAAAAATTCCTGCCTCATAAAAATCATTTCCCCAGGCTAACTACCCCCAGCAAATCTTTTCTTTTTATTAACATTAAATCCTTTCTGGAAATTACCTTTTTTGCAGAAATTCTATTGGCATGATATCTTATTGAACTTTCAACAATATTGCGAATCATTCTTCCATTGCCACTCATTTTATTACTATTATTGAAAAATTTAATAATTTTATATAAGTAATTTTTACCTGCAGGGCTTAATATGTATTCTCTTTTTTTATACATAAGATCAGCAATTTTAATCAATTCTTCTACAGTATAATCAGGAAATTCCAGCTTCAAAGCAAAACGGGAGTTAAGGCCGGGATTTAAGTCTAAAAATTGTTCCATTTCCACGGTATAGCCTGCAAGTATGATGATTAATTCCTGTCTTTTATCCTCCATATATTTAACAATTGTATCAACAGCTTCTCTACCAAAATCTCTATTTCCACCCCGGGCCAGAGCATATGCCTCATCAATAAACAAAACTCCCCCAAGTGCTTTTTCAATTAAATTTTTAGTTTTTTGAGCAGTGTGACCTATATATTCTCCTACCAGATCAACCCTTGAAGCTTCTATAATTTGCCCTTTATCTAATATACCTGCAGCATTAAATATTTTTCCCACCAGTCGGGCCACGGTTGTTTTCCCTGTACCAGGATTTCCCTTAAATATCATATTCATAACTGGAGGCAGTTTAAGTAATGAATAAACAGCACGCATATCCTGAATCTTTACAAAAGCCAGATAACGTTCAATTAACTCTTTAACATTTTTTAAACCTACCAATTCATCCAGTTCCTTAAGGGACTCTTCTAAAAGACTGGTGCAACATTTTTCGCTTTTTTCTAATTTTTTTGATAATTCTCTTTTCTCATTTGACCTGAATAAATTATTATCTTTATGATCAGTAACATCATCTACAAAAACAGAAAAATCAGGTCTGTCAAAAATAAACATTAGCTCACCCCTATTTTAGTCTATATATTTAATATATGTTAACTTACAATATACTGTTAACTTAAATAGGAGTGAGGTTCTAACCTTTTATTATTTTTACTATCTTCTCTTCAACCACCCTGTAATTCATTTTGGTTAAATTAAACCACCTTATATCATCATCTCTTTTAAAATAGGACAACTGTCTTTTGGCAAAATTTCTTGTGTTTTTTTTGATCTGTCTTATAGCTTCTTTTTTATCATATTTACCTTCAATATAACCAATTATTTCTTTATATCCCAGTGCCTGACAGGCCGTCTTACTTAAATTAAAATTATTATACAGCATTTCCACTTCATCAACCAATCCTTTCTTTATCATATTATCAACACGTCTATTAATTATATTATATAATTCATCTCTTTCCCTGTATAATCCAAATTTTAAAGATTTATATCTTGGTGGCCTTTCTTTTTGCCTATTTTTATAATACGTTTTTGTATGACCAGTTTGTTTATAAATCTCTATACCTCTTATCACCCGTCTTAAATCATTGGGATGTAATTTATTAGCAAGTTCAGGATCAATATCTGCCAATTTATTGTGAACATATTTTCTTCCTTTATCTTCTGCTTCATTCTTTAATTGATTTCTCAGCTCTTGGTCTGGTTCTATCTCAGGCAACATAAAACCTTCAATTACAGCATTGATATACATGCCCGTTCCTCCCACAAGCATTGGAAAACTATTGTTATCAATAATCTGGGGAATAATTTGATCAACTCTTTCCTGATATTCAGCAACTGAAAATTCTTCTTCAGGTGAAATAATATCAATTAAAAAATGAGGTATTTTTTCTCTTATCTTATTTTTGACTTTGGCTGTACCAATATCCATATTTTTATAAACCTGCATGGAATCTGCAGAAATAATTTCACCGGGTAACTTATCGGCAAGTTCAAGTGAAAGTTCTGTTTTCCCTACTGCTGTAGGTCCAAGCAATACTATTATTGCTTTTTTATTTTTACTATAATCCATTTACCTTTCCACCCCTCTATCCATATCTTCCCTGCTTACATGCAGTATAATTGGCCTTCCATGAGGACAGCGGTATGGATTGCTGCTGTCCATTAAGCCTTCAACAATATTTTTCATCTCTTCTTTTGAGAGTTGTACTTCAGCCTTCACAGCTCCACGACAGGCCATATATTTAATTATCTCTTCAATCAGGTCTGCCCTTTTTTCTATTTTTTTATCATTAATTAAATTATCAATTATTTCTCTAACTACTTCTTTTGCATTTTTTTCTTTAATTATTGTTGGTACCTGCTGTACCAAAAAAGAATCTCCACCAAAGTTTTCAATTTTAAACCCAAGGTCCTGTAATTCCTCTCTATTATTTTCTATTAGTTCCCTTTCAACTGCCGTCAATTCAATATTTACCGGAGTTAATAATTGTTGTACCTCCAATGAATCATTATTGAAGTTTTTATAAAAATTATCAAAAAGAATTCTTTCATGTGCATTATGTTGATCAATTATATATAATCCATCTCTTCCAGCGGAAATTATATAAGTTCCAAAAATCTGACCCATTATTCTATCAATTCTTAAACTAGTTTTATCTTTTTTCTTTTTAACCTTTTCATTATTATAATTGTATCTAATATTTTTTCTTTTTTCTGAAATTTTATTTTCTGCAACTTGAAAATTATCAAAGGAAAAATCGCCCTGGTTAAATTTATCATTTTTAGTTTTTTCTGATATAAAATTATCAAGAGATTTTTCACTATATTTTAGTTTATCATTACCATCATTTTCTTTCTGTTTTTCAAATTTATGCTTGACTGCAAGTTGTTCATTTTTTAATCTCTTATTTATACCCTTTTTTACAACTTCTTTTATTATATTTTTCCTGCTAAATTCTACTTTCTTTTTGGCAGGATGGACATTAACATCAACCAAAATTGGATTTAATTCAATAAAAAGAAAAACCACCGGAAATTTTCCCCTGTCAATAAAACCTCGATAACCTTCTTCCACCCCTTTGCTCAATATTTCACTACTGACTAATCTTTTATTTACAAAAAACATTTCATGAATTCTAGATGAGCGAGTAAAAGATGGATGGGCAATATAACCTTTAAGTTTTATATACCGGTCCTCAAAGTTCAGTGAAATTAGCTTCTCAGTGAGTTCTTTTCCATAAAGTGCATAAATGGTGTCTTTAAGATCACCAGTACCGGGGGTACTAATAACACTTTTGCTATTAT
>CAZSTU010000073.1:0-10850 GCA_964609745.1 uncultured Halanaerobiaceae bacterium | reverse complement strand
AGACATTGGTTCCACCCCGGTTCCCTCTGATATATGCCAGGGAAATAATAATTGCCCATTATACCAGGCCTGAGGATTTACTAGTGCATACACACCATCAATCAAATCGGGTAAGACACCCCCAATTAGGAAAAATATCCGCAACTTCCTGTTTTTAACCCGGGGAAATCTATGTGGCGAAAAAATCAACCAGAGTACCACCAGTGATAAACTAATCTGAACTGCCAAAAAGGGAAGTGCATATTTCAGTTCCTGAAAATTAAACCAGTTAACCACAAACTCATTGTCCATATAGTCAAGAATAGCATGTGAGGTTACTCCCACTGTCAAAGCAGCAATCCTGGTATTAAGCCAGGGCATAGTCAAGCGGGAGGAGGTTTCTACCAGCATATCCGCAACTACCAGGTGTTTTACTGTATCACTCATTTGTTTCACCTTCTCCTTTTTAGCTTTTGGATTATTTGTAATTATTTTTTAAACTCTATACTGTGAATATAAACTTTTTGTAAATACTTTGTAAATTAATTATACCATATATTGTTATAAAGGGAAAGGCTAATTTACAATTTATTTAATTTTTTTTAGAGATTAAAAAATTTTTATATCAACGATATTATCCGGACTTATACGCAATAAACCTCCCTCCAGATCCTTTTTAAAAATAATTTCCTTTCTTTCTAAGTTGTATTTTGTAAAAAATCCTTCAACTTTTTTTAAACTTTTATTTTTATAATATACTAATTTTACCTTTTTGTTTTCTGTAAGGCATTTATTAAAAAGATAATTTAAACGCTGCTTTTCTTCTTCACATAGACAGGGCATTTTTTCATTTTCATCATTTTTTTTAAGTTTTTTCAGTTTATAGCGGTGTTCCACCAGCATCAATGATGTCCATTTAATATTACCTCTATCCTTAATGGTCATTTTTTATGCCCTCCTATAGTAGTATTAATCTTTTTTCTCACACTACCTTTTTTTAAACTGCGACCGTAAAATAAAGCCTGATGATCATATCTGGACTGTATACGATCTTTCAGGTGATTGAGTCGACTTATCTTTTCTCTATCAGCAAATAAACTGAGTTGAATAAAGGATGGGGACAGATTACTCAGTGCCACCCTTACTTTTCTCACACGCTGTCCCTCATAATATTTTTTTAAAAGTTTTACAGCAGTATCATATATTTCCCCGGTTATATTGGTATAATTTGCCCGGGTCTGCTGTCTGTAAAACCCATCTTCTCTTTCTTCTTTACTATAGTCCAGTCCAAGATTCACGGTCTTTCCGGCCAGCCCATTGAGCCGGGCCCTCCTACCAACTTCCTCACATAAATCAAATATAATTGTTTTAATCTCTTCCAGACTGTGGTAATCCCTCATTAAAGTAATACCCCGGCCCAGACTGCGGCGCCTGTCCTGATAATGTCCTTCAACTTCCGATAAATCAACACCCCAGGCATGGTAATAAAGCTGATTACCCATAATACCAAATTTATTTTCAAGATAGGAGAGGGGCAGGTGAGCCAGATCTCCAACTGTAGTAACTCCTATCTTTTCCAGGTGATAAGAAAGTCGGTTACCAATACCCCAGCACTTTTTGAGGGGAAGAGGCCATAACTTTTCTGGGACATCATCATATGTCCACTCCGCCAACCCCTTCTTTTTTCCCTCTACATCCATGGCTACTTTGGATAAAAACATGTTAGGACCGAGCCCCATACTACAGGAAAGACTGTACCTGTTCAATAATTCTTTTTTTATGTCCTCAGCCACTTCCCGACTGTTACCCCACAAATCCTCTGTTCCATCAAGCTTTAACCAGGATTCATCAACCGAATAAACATGAATAGCATCAAGGGGAACATATTCATTAAATAGTTTTGTTATCTCCAGGGAAACATCCAGATAAAGTCCCATCCTGGCCTCAACAATTTTAATATCGCTTTTTTGCGGAATTTGATAAACTCTGCTGGCAGTTCCAATACCATATTTTTCTTTAATAGCAGGTGTAGCAGCCAGAACAACTCCTCCCCCTCTTTTTTTATCTCCCACAACTGCCAAACAGGTCTCCTGCGGATCTAGCCCTCTATCCACAGCCTCAATGCTGGCATAGAAAGCCTTCATGTCCACACAGAGAATATTTTTTTGCGGTAATTTTTCATAATCAACTTTCCTTTCCATGATCCCCCTCCTTTAGCAAACGTTTGTATGTTTTTTATTATTTTATCATACATTTGTTTGCCTGACAAATAAAATTTTTCCCATTTATATAATATAAGTTTTAAAGAACAGAATATAAATTTTAGAGAAATGAAAATAAATATAAATAAGTGGGGATAACAAAAACACTTAAAATAGTGGTAAGGGTTACCACTACAGCAGCATAATGACGGTCACCACCATATGCCCCAACTATTATGGGAGTAACAGCAGCATTGGGCATGGCAGCTTCCAGGATAAATACTTTCATCATTAACTCTGAAGTAGAAAAAAAGTATAAAACAGTATAGAGAGCAACGGGAGTAATTATAAAACAACCAAGCAAAATAAAAATTATTTCTTTATTAATACTGATTTCACCCATATTCGTACCATACAGAGTAATACCCAAAAAGAGCATGGAAAGCGGGGTGGTCAGATTACTTAAATGTTTGCAGCTCTCCAGCACAAACTCCGGTAATGAAATTCCGGTGAAAATAAAGAAATTAGCCAGTAAATAGGCTACCAGCACAGGAGAAATTATTCTCTTAACGGCTTCGACTAAATAAAATTTCTTTTCATTTTCCTGATCTCGTCTAATAAAATATACACCAAGAGTCCAGAGAAGGGTGGTATGTACCAGATAATACATGGTCACTATTGGTACACTTTTGTCTCCAAATACTGCTATATTTACCGGCAAACCCATAAATATTGTATTTGAGAAGGTAAAGAGCGCTCTAAATGCCCCTTTACGACCTTTTTTGACATTAATAATCTCCGAGATAGCAGTCCCCAAAACGTATGAAAGCAATATTCCCAGCAAGGGAATAATAAGACTTGACCACATATAAAATAAATCTTCTCTGTTAAAAGAAGTGGTCAAATTATAAAGCATAAGAGCCGGCATAGCTATGTAAATCAAAATCCTGGAAAATAAATCAGCTGTAGTTTCTTCAAACCAATCCCAGTGAGTAAATAAATAACCAAGTGAAACCATAAGTAAAATACTGAAAATACTATTTACCGCTTCTATTAGTGCCATATTTTCTCCCCTCTAATACTGTAATAATTGGAACAAAATTGACTTTAATCATCTAAATTTCTATCAATTATCCAAACATCAAAAAAGCTGAGGAAAAGGACATTCCTCAGCAGTGTTATGTCCTTATACTTCTTCTACAATTTGATCATAATCAAAGCGCGTTTCTCTTTCATTTAGTTCTTTTGATTGATCAAAATAACCGAGAGTTATTAACATTGTTGTTTCCATGTTATCCTCAATATCAAAGATCTTTTTTAATTCCTCCTGGTCAAAACCAATCATAGGATGGGTGTTTACCCCATAATACTCCGCAGCATACATAGTACTCATGGCCAAAAGTGAACTATTTCTTACCGCATAAGATATTTTTTTACCTTTTGTATCATAAAGATTTTTATCACTATAAGAAATAACATTATCAATTTTTTCTTCTGTGATTTTATCCAGACGTAATTTTTCCTCCCAGATTGGATTCTGTCTCTTATAACCCTCCCTATCTCCCAGAACTACCAGAACTACTGAAGCATCAAGCACTTTCTGTTGATTACAGGCTTTATCATACAATTCCTGTTTTTTCTCCTCTGATTTGACTGCGATCAACCGCCAGGGCTGGGTATTAAAACTGGATGGGGCCAAAACCGCCAGATTTATAATCTTTTTGAGCAGATCATCAGGAATCTCTTTCTGGTCATCAAAAAAATTTACTGACCGTCTTTTTTCAAAAATATCTTTTAATGTTTTTTGAGATTCAGTCATTATTAGCCTCCTTTTGTTTTTTAAAATAGTCGCTTGAAAATATTTGACTCCTTGAGAACAAAAAATTCACAGCATAATTCATAATTGACTTTTTTCTCGAGAAGTAAGGCGTAACCTTTTCTTCATTTTCCCGTATATTTACTACTATATACATATTTACAGACAGTTTAAAGTTCTGAACTCTCAAATACTCCAACTTATTATCTCTTTAAAACAGGGAAAGTCCTTACCATGAAAAATTTAAAGAAAGCTTTTATCTTTTTAATTATTTAATAATATATTAGTACATAAGTTACCCTCCTAAATAATTTAGTTCAATTCTTATTTTAATTATATCAACAATATATATATTTAACAAACATTGCTGTAAACTTAATTTTATCAGCCATTATAAAATCTCCTGATTTAGCAAATTTACATAAATTTTATTATTCACAACAACATGCTGGATCCACAAAGGGTTATTTGAGGATTTAAGCATTTTTCATCAATTAATCTAAATGAGTTTGAAAGAAAAATAAGGCATCAGATCACTGAGCTTTTAATTACACAAGGTTGACTTAACGCTAACAAAAGTCTTAATTTCTTTTGAAGGCAAATATTAGATTAAGCCAAAAATTAATTCATGACGAAAATAATTTTTTTGTGAAAGAATCATAACATAATTAATCAAAAAGAACAAAATTTCTTTACCATAAATAAGTCCATTTCCATAATATCTATTATCAGGCGAAAAGGACTGAAATCCCAGAGATCAAGGATAACAATTATTCCATAGACTAAGGCTATTACCTGCAGAAAAATAAAGACTTTCAATTCTTGATATTTTTTTTCATTAATAAGTCTATTTCCCTGCCAGATTGAAATAGCAATAATGATTGCAAAAAATAAAAACAACATCCAAATCCCCCCTCCTTAACGGGACTGAATTCCCCTATTAATCAAACCTGTATTTTTGATCACAGCCTCCACCTCAATATCTACCGGTAGATCAGCAAAAATATCGGGCCAGTCATCCTCCATTTCCAGCCAACTTTGATATTCCTGGCGATAAAAGGCATTACCAAAACCAAAAACATCACTTTTTAGCTTTTGAGCTTTATCCAGAGCCCGTTCAATATCATTTTGAATGACTGTTGCCATTCTCTTTTCCAGACTCTGAGTAAGCTCTGATTCTGCTTTGATATCACTTAACCCTGTTATATTAACAATACTACCAGTGGCTTTAACTTTTAAATCAATTTTTGGTCCCTCTTCAGTCATTACTGGTTTAAAAGTACTAAAATTATGACTGTTTATCACTGATACAGAAGTGTCTTCCCTTCCGGGATAGGTAAAATCAAGATTGGCTCTCGTTACTTCATCTATAATCCAGTTACATCCCCTGGTTTCTCTCAAATCAAAGTCACCCACTAGTTTATCACCTCGAAAAATCATCTTGCCAGTTATTCTCACCGGCGCTTTACTACCTGGCCCCGGTTCTGATTCAGGGGCTTCCCCACCACCTTCCTCCAGCAGTGACAATTTTACTGCTACCGGTTCAATCCCCGGTGAAGTAAGTTTATTTAAAAACATCCTGGCTTTTTCTATTGTTGTTCCTGCCTTCTCTCTACTTGTAATTGTAATATGACTTCTTAATCCCAGCACGTTAATAGTTTCAATGGGTAAAGGAACTTTAAACAATTCTTCTGGATCATCTTCAGTAGCTCCAATAATAATGATTGGTCTGGTCTGACCCGTTCTTTCCAGGGCATCAAGCATAGGTATAATCCCTACTTCTTTTAGCACAGTAGTTGAAAAAAGTTCTAACTGAGTATGAGCATAATATATTTCACGGCTAACCTTACCCCGTAAATTAGCTATAGCTCCAAATATTGTTTTATCCTTTGCACTAACCGTCCAAAATGCAGGTTTATCTGACGCACTCTCTGCTCCAGCTGCCTGACTTCTTAATGGATTAACCATTTGGACAATTATTTTATATTCTTCTGTCACAGGATCATAATCTATTCCATAACCAACTACAATTGCCAGTTCCTCTGGTTCCTTTCTATCCCAGCATCCACAGAGCAAAGGTACAACAAATAAAATTATTAATAAACATCCTATTTTTTTCTTCATTTATTATCTTCCTTTTCTTTTCCTATCTTTCTCAGACCATATACCAGCCATAATAATATTAAAGGACCCAACAAAATTGTCATACCATACGGTACATAAATCTCAGACATAAGAAATTTATGTACTTCAAACATGCTCTCAAAACCTGTCGTAGTCAATAATATCCAGGAAATTGACATGGGCCAGACCAGAGAACTATAACTTTTTAACCCAAAAAAGCGAGCAACAGAGACTGCCCCCGCATAAAGATAAGTAGAAGCACTGATGAAGATCCCCATCCCCCAGGCAAATATAATTAATAGTTCTGTCCTCTGCAAAAATTCACTGATCTCAATTGAACGTATCATATAGAAGAGAGGAAAAACTGCCCGACTACCTTCAAAAGCCCCCAGTACTCCCACCACAACTACTACAATAAGGATAAGTGTAAAAAGAGAAAATCCAATAGCCAAAAGAGAGGTATAGACAACCCGTTCTGGTCTTAAAAGATTTGGAGTTAAAACCCCAATTACCCAAACCTGAGCAATAAGAGCAATTGGCACCAGACTTCCCCTGATAACAGGCCCCCATCCCCTGGCCAAAACAGGTTGGAGATTAGTTCCCTCGTCAGTGGTTAAGGGTAATATTAAAACTATAATTACCATCAATAGAAATATTATAACAAGAACATCGGCCATCCTGCCTAATATCTCAATCCCCTGATAGACACAGATGGCTGATGATAAAATTATAATTCCTACCACAAAAGTTAACGGTGTTCTGGTCATAAAGTTGGTAGTAATTACTTCTCCATAGATCCTGACTTCAATTACTGACATCTGCAGAAATAACCAGAGGAAGACTAATCCCAATAATTTTCCCAGCCAGTTACCACATAATTTTTGACTGTAATCAACAATAGTCTGTTGGGGAAAACGCTGACTCAAACCTGCAACAGCAGCTGTAATAACTAAAGAACTAATTAGAATAACAAAGGCTGAAGCCCAGGCGTCCTGCAGAGCATCCGCCGAAGTCAATACCGGCAGAAAAGCAATAATTATGGTTGAACGCATGATAAAAAGCATGAAACCCATTTGTCGGTTGTTAATCCGGGTTTTATCCATCATCCTTCTCCTCGCTGTTTATAATCCGGGATGGTTTCTCCGGCTTCTGTCCTGGCGGCTGCCGCTCTGGTTCCCTTCCTCCCATAAGAACAGGTCTTTTCCTTAGAGACCACCAGGGAGCTCTGATTAGAGTATCTTTTAAATCCTGCCAGATCAAAGGAGCAAATGGCTGAAAATATGGCTGGCCAAAGGACCGGAGAGAACATAGGTGAATCAAAACTAACAAAATTCCAAATTGAATACCAAACATACCCAGCAGACCTCCCAAAAAAAGAAAGCCAAAGCGTAAAATGCGGGCCGCAAGACCCATCGAATAATTTGGAACTGTAAAGGAAGCGATTGCGGTAATAGCAACCACAATAACCATTGGCGGCGAGACAAGACCAGCATTAATGGCTGCTTCACCCAATACCAGGGCTCCTACAATACTTAGAGCAGAACCAATGGCCATCGGCAGTCTTAAACCTGCCTCCCGTAATATTTCAAAAACTCCTTCCATTAAGAGGGATTCTACAATCAGAGGAAATGGTACTCCTTCTCTGGTTGATGCAATTCTCAATAAAAATGATACTGGTAATAATTCAGGATTATAATTTGCTATGGCAATATATAACCCTGGTAGAAAAATGGAAACCAAAAAAGTAAAATACCGCAACAACCTAATCAAACTACTGACTATAAAAGTATCATTATAATCATCAGGAGCCTGTAAAAACATATTTAAAGTAGCTGGCAACATTAAAACAAAGGGAGTATTTTCAACCAAAATAACTACTTTTCCTTCTACCAGACAGGAAACAGCTCTGTCTGGCCTTTCACTCTGAATAATCTGGGGAAAAGGACTGAGCCAGCTATCTGTCAAATATTCCTGAACAATATTAGATTCCAGTACTGTATCAATATCAATCTTTTTTAATCTGTCTTTAACTTCATTTAATAATTCTTCACTGGCCAATCCTTTAATATAAGCAATAACAACCTTGCTTTGGGAAAGGTCTCCAATTTCCATCTCTTCCAGCCACAAATTCGGTATCTTCAATCTTTTTCGGATCAATGAAGTATTGGTATATAAATTTTCCACAAAACCTTCCCGCGGTCCCCGGATCACAATTTCATTATTGGGTTCTTCTAAAGACCGCACAGCATAACCCCTTGTTTCGCAGAGTAGTACTTCATTGATTCCATCCAGGAAGACTGCAGACCCTCCTGAAGTCAAGTCAGTAAATACCTCCTTAAAGTCGTTTGTTTTAACCAGAGATTCATTATTTAAAATGTTCTGACTTAAATATTCCAGTAGATCTCCTTTTTTATAGGCAGCTTTTATCTTATTAGTACTTTTCTTAACTTCTCTTATTTCTATTTCCAGAGAATGAAAAAGTCTTTCCAGGGCCCTACTTTCTATCATCCCAGAAAGAAAAACTATTATTCCCCTTATATCTCCCCCAGCCAGTTTAAATTCTCTAATACTTAGATCATAACTTTCACCAAGCAGCTCATTGATTACTGTGATATTTTTATGTAATTTTTGCTCTACTTTAAGATCTTTTACATAAGCTTTAATTTCTGAAAGATCCAGATCCTCCAGTGTATATGTTTTATTTTTTTTATTAAACATATTTTTCATTTTCTGCAGCCAATTCAGCATATCCCCACCCCTATCACATTCATTATTATTTACATTATCTAATAGAAAATATTCAACAAAAAAAGTCTGCCCAAAGGCAGAGCCGAAAGATAAAAATTATCATTTATGAAATACATTACATATAATAAAATAACTCCAAAATAAAGGAGGGAAAATTAATGGGCAAATATGGAGATGGCTATGATGAAAGTTATGTATTTATTATTTTCTTAATTCTAATATTGCTTTTACTCGGAGGATTTAACTATTAATAACTTTCAGCCCCCTTTACAGGGGGCTTTTCTGCTTAGCTTTAATTGCCTGTAATTAATTGATTTTCTCTGTTCATTCTTTCTACCTGAAGAATAAAAGCTTCAAGTCTGGCCTCAATCACCTGGGGAAAAACACTTCCATCGGTCTCTATAGCCAGAAAGGGGAGTGAAGAAAACTTATCCATTAATTTTTTCATTTCTTTATCTTCAATTAATTTTTCTTTTTCTTCCTCCAGACTTTCACTTAATATTGATTCTGCCACCCTGTGCGGCATACAGCCAAAAGGTCCAATAATTATTACTCCATCCACATCTTCAACTATCTCATCCAGCGTACTACCAATAGTTAATATTGCCTCTCCCGTCAATTCCGGTGAAATAACATTTTCGGCTGATTCCATCACTTCTTCAATATCTGTTAATTTGTAATTACAGAGACCGCTTCTACACATAATATTTTTAACCTGTTTTTCAAATCTATGCTGAAAAAATCCTTTTAGTTTGTTTTTAAACTTCTGCAGCCATGATACCTGATTATTACCGAGATTATTCTGCAAAAGATAATCAACATAATATAACCATTCATTATTTGGGGCTACCCTGGTTACTATCCCTCTTCGGGCCAGTCTCTGCACCAGATACTGACGGGAAAATTCATCACTGCGCACATAAATTTCACCGGTTAACTGTACCTTTTTGGCATTTTGAAATGATTCTTTAAGCTCTATGTCTGCCAGTCTATCTGCCTCTTCTTTCATAATATTTTTTACCTCACTCCAGCTGTCTCTGGCAAGTGAAGTAAAAATCCGGTCTCGGGCCGATTCAAATACCTCAAGTGCCCTTTTGCGATCTCTGGCCAGAGCCAGAAGAGCGCTGTAGATGTCATCCATCACATCGGCTACCAGTACCGACTGCCAGGCACGAATGGTAAAGGTCCTACCCATACCGGCATAACCATTACTGGCTGTCAGGGTCAGTAACACCACATCCTCAATTTTTCGATTTTTGATTACCTGATTGATCAAAACATTGTACTGTCCAAAACGACAGGGACCGGAAGCTTCAGGCATAAAGTAAACCAGTAATTCATCCTCATTATCTCTATTGTTAAGATATTTAAGTAAGCTACCCAGAGTTAGCTGCAGTGGCAGACATTCCTTTGAAGTGGAATTTGCTCTACCCAGTTTTAACTCTTCTTCAGAAGGGGGCGGACAGACAGATGCATTAATACCACTGTAGTTCATTGCTGCCACAAAAGCCCTGGTTGCCGTACCTCCCATGGACGGGACCAGCACCTTAACTCTTTCATCACCAAGAGAGTATTCTTTACCATCTGAATCATAAACTTTAACATTATCACCATACTCAATTCTGGCCTGTTTAAAGTTTGTATCTTCTTTAACCGGAGCAACTTCATCTTTTTGCAGTTGTCTGTAACTCTTTACTACATCTAGAAATGCCTCTATTCTAGTATTTAAACCGGCATCAGCTGTATGACTGTCCAGTTCCAGGGTGAGTGAAGGCTTACGGCCGTTTTCATCCCGGAAGTAATTTATCAAAAAGGAGTCAGGACCACAGCTGAAATTGGTAATATAAACTCCAAAAAGGGAGGGATGTTCGCTGACAAGATTTGTCCCCTTCATAATCATCTGACCCATAGACCAATACATACTACTTTTTACTTTTTCTTCCTCCAGGGGAAGCATATCATAGGGAATAATCATTTCTCCC
>CAZSTU010000072.1:0-11022 GCA_964609745.1 uncultured Halanaerobiaceae bacterium | reverse complement strand
AACTGGTTGAATATGCCCACAGTCAGGGGTTACCTGTGCTTGATGATCGGGGTAGCGGTATTTTTGTAGATCTCAGTGATTATGGTTTCAGTCATGAACCTACAGTACGGGAAAGGGTAGAAGCAGGGGCAGATGTAATTACCTTCAGTGGAGATAAATTACTCGGTGGTCCCCAGGCAGGAATTATTGTAGGCAAAAATGAATATATAGAAAAAATGAAAAGAAATCCACTGACAAGAGCGCTGCGGGTTGACAAACTTACCCTTGCTGCTCTTGAGGCTACTCTCAAGGAATATAAAAAACCGCAGAAAGTTTATCAAAATATTCCCACACTGCAGATGCTGACACAGTCTGAAAGAGAAATAGCAGAAAAAGCAGATAAATTATTGGATATTCTAAAAAAAATTAAAAATGCTAAAATAACATTACATAAACGTAAAGATATTGCCAGGGTGGGTGGAGGAGCCTTTCCTCTGGAAGAGTTGCCCACACATGTTGTAGAAGTTGAGATAGATAAATACAGTGCAGAGGAATTGAGCCGTAAACTGCGTTTGAATTATCCTCCCATTTTTACAAGAATAGCCAGAGATAAAGTGTTGATAGATCTGAGAACTGTTAAAATGGAGGATTTGTCTACAATTAAGAAAGCTGTTTCTGCTGTTGCTAACTGAGGGGGAAAAATATTATGAAAAAAAATAACTATATAATCGGTACTGCCGGGCACATTGATCACGGAAAAACAACACTAATTCAGGCTCTTACAGGTAGTGATACCGATCGTCTAAAAGAAGAAAAAGAGAGAGGTATTTCCATTGAACTTGGTTTTACTGATTTAAAGGTCAGTGATGATCTTTATCTGGGGATCATTGATGTACCTGGCCATGAAAAATTCGTAAAAAACATGCTGGCAGGAGCCGGTGGTGTGGATCTGGGACTTTTGGTAATAGCAGCCGATGAGGGGGTAATGGCCCAAACAAAAGAGCATCTGTCCATCCTTGATTTATTAAATGTTAAAAAGGGAGTAGTTGCCCTGACAAAGATTGATTTGGTGGAAGAAGAATGGCTTGAACTGGTAAAAGAAGACACAAAAGAAAAACTTAAAGACACCTTTCTGGAAAAAGCCCCTATAATACCCGTTTCTGCTAAAGAGGGCACCGGTGTTAATGAATTGAAGAAAAAAATTGAAAAAATTGCTGAAGAGCTTTCCCCTAAAGATCCCAATGATAATATTTATTATCCTATTGATAGAGTTTTTACTCTTAAGGGGCACGGTACGGTTGTTACCGGAACTCTGGTCAGTGGCACAATAACAGTGGAAGATAATTTAATGGTTTACCCCCGCAAAAAAGAACTAAGAGTACGGAGTTTGCAGGTTCACAACAGCAGTGTAAAAAAAGCCTATCCCGGGCAGAGGGTTGGCATTAATATCGCTGGAGCCGACAAAGATGAACTAGCTCGGGGAGATGTGCTGGCTGAACCGGGGAGTTTGCCTGTAACTGATTTTCTGGATGGCAGATTGGATATACTGAAAGATTTAAACTTTATGGTGGAACATGGAGACCGAATTAGATTCCATATTGGGGCCAGAGAGGTTCTGGGTAGAGTTTATATGATTGATAAAGAAAATCTATTACCTGGAGATAGCGGTTATGTTCAATTTCGTCTGGAAGAAAAGGTGGTGGCCAGATATAAAGAAAATTTTGTCGTCAGGAGGTATTCACCCATGACCACCATCGGGGGAGGAGAAATCATTGATAATAATCCCCCTTATAGAAGAAAGCATGATAAGGCTGCTGTCGAAGAATTGAAAATAAAGGATAAAGGAAGTGAAAAGGAAAGAATAACCCTTGTGCTTAATTTAAATGAAAACGAACCTTTAAAAGCTGATGAACTGGCAAAAAAAAGTAATATTTCCGCCGAAAAAGTATTAAACTATCTTTCAGATTTAGTTAATACAGGCAAAGTTGTAGAATTTTCAGCAGGTAAATATAATAGCTACTTACATCACAAAATATATGAAAATATTGTGAAAGAAATATATAATTTGTTGTCAGATTATCATAAAGATTATTCACTGCGTGCAGGTTTACCCAAAGAAGAGCTTAGAAGTAAGCTGTCAGTTGATTTTGCTAAAAAGGAATTTGATCAATTATTAAAAAATCTATTAGATAAAAATGAAATAAAAATAGAGGAAGACATTGTTTCACTTTACGATTTTGAAGTCAATTATTCTGCTGAAGAAAAAAGAATAAGAGAGAAAATAATAAAAATATATAAGGATAATTTTATGCCACCCACAATTGAAGGTCTGAGTTCGGATATTGAAGAAAACAGCGAAATTGTATTGGAGGTTCTCGGAGCCCTGGAAAGAGAAGACGTATTAATTAAACTTGATCAAAACATATATTTTCACCATGAAGTGGTGAAAAAGGCTGAAAAAATATTATTTGATTATTTCGAGGAAAACAATGAAATAGAACTGGCAGAATACCGAGATCTGCTGGATAGCAGCCGAAAATATACTCTTCCTTTATTAAAATATTTCGAAGGAAAAGGAGTTATTAAAAGAGAGGGAGATAAACGTATGCCTGTATAAAAAAATGAACATAAAAAAGTCTATCCTGTTCCACATCAGGATAGACTTCTAAATTTAATCAGAAAAAAACTTGTAATTCAGATGCCGATTTTTGGCCTGATACATGGCCATATCAGCTTTATTGATTAGTTCTTCTGGTTTTTTACCATCATTTGGATAAATGCTTATTCCTATACTTACATTTACATTTATTTTGTGACCATTTATTTTAAATGGCCTTTCCATTAGTTTAATTAACTTTTCGGCCACTTTAGTGGCTTCTTCTTTATTTTGGATGAGATTCAGGATAATAATAAATTCATCTCCTCCCAGCCGGGAGATTATGTCATTTTTGCGCAGGTGAGATTTCATTCTTTTACCCACTTCAATAAGCAGTTTATCACCAACCTCATGACCAAATCTATCATTTACCTTTTTAAATTCATCAAGGTCAATAAAGAAAATAGCATATATTTCATCTGTTTTTTCCTGGGTGCCGGCAATTAATTTATGAAATTCCTGGTCTAGATATTTTCTATTGGGCAGGTTGGTCAGATGGTCATAATAGGCCATATTTTCTGTTTTTACGAATAATCTTGTAATAATAATTGTAAATGTAGAGAAAATAGCAATAAGCAGGGCCAGAGTGATAAAAAATTTGTGTCTTTCTTCTTTAAGTTCACTGTTGAGGATGGTATTATCATAGGTAAACTTCATCACATAAGAATTCCACCAATCAGGATTATTGTCTGATGTATAATAGAGCAGGGGGTAAAATTTATTGACTGTAATTACTTTTCCATCTTCTTTTACTTGCTGTTCTGTAGTTTGATCATTTTTGACTGTTTTTTTAATGTAATCTTTTATTTCATTATTTTCTTCAAAATCATAACCTTCTTCGGAAGTTTTATCTGGGTCAACTACACCTATTTCTTCTGCATTTTCATTAAATTTAAATATGGTAATTTCATTTAATCTATCATGTGAGTTCTCCAGTTTTTCAGCCAGCTGTAAAAAATTTAAATTCTGAAATTCAGGTAAAATCTCATCAGTATTTATACTCAATTCAAAGAGGTATTTATTGTCGGGGGTGGGCATATAACTATATTTTTTTAATTCTTTATTCGTAATTGATATATCCAGCCTGTCTGCACTGAATTCATTTCCTTCTAATCTCTGTTTTAATAATTGTGAAAAAGCTTTGAATTTAGTAAAATCCAGTCCAATATCTTCTTCCAGTGTGGCCGTGATAACCTGGAGATTTTCATTTATTATGTAAAATTCATAGGGCTCTACATCCTGATTTATTTTACTCATATCCCATTCAAGTACAGAGTCGTCCTTTTTATATTTTTCAATTAAATCCCGGGTCATTTCTTCCATTTCATTATTGAGAAAACTTTCGGCAATAATAGCTGCACTATTGGCATTCTGTACAGAGTCAATAACATTTTTTTCTATTAATTCTATTTTATTATTGTGATGATTCTTAATTCTATTTACAGAAGTATTGTGCTCATTGATGGTTATAAAAAGTAAAAATAAAAAGATTAAGGCAATAGCAATATAACTCAAGTGTAATCTTCTAATTATATCACCTGCTTTCTTCTATAGTAAAAAATCGCATATATATATAATTGGTCAAAAATTATCTTAATCCTGCAAATTTAGCAATTTTTGTGGGAAATATGTTGTTAATTTAGTAGATAATTATAAAAAAATAAAATACAAAATGAGAAAATATTCACTTAAATTATATTTTAAAGAGTTAAGACTGGAAAAATTTGATATTAAAAAATTAAAAATAATATTTTATAAAGTATATTGGCTGAAATACCGGCAAAAAGACCGCCTATAAAATGACTGCTTATGGCTGTTGAAATTAAATTGCGACGGTTAAGGGCATCCATCATACCAACGTGAGTACTTAAAAATCCACTCCAGCACATCCCCATGGCTGTAAAAACAGCTATTTCATTTCCGCCTATTATACCATTCTCCAGAAATCTGGGTACAAGACTCAGGGCTGCTCCCACTGCTCCCAGGGCAGTAATGGGGAAGGCAATTGCTTCGGGACTGGAAAAACCAAAAAGGGGTTTAATAATAGGTGAAAGATATTCTCCTATTTGTGGTAGAAGTTCAACCCCCTCAAATGCTTCACCCTGATAGCCTGCTTCAGGGGCACCAAAGGTCAGGATCATAATTAAAGTACAGATAATAATTACACCGGGAATAATGCTGAGACCAATGTCAACTCCCAACTTACCGCCCTCCAGCATAGAGTCCAGTGCCCTTTCTAAAAAAGTGTTGTTATTTTTTGTATTTTCCTTTTTATTTAAAAAACTTCTTTCCTCCATATTTTTAACTTTTTTACTATCGAGTTTTTCTCTATTAATATTTGAAATTCCCATCTGCTTTTTTACCCGATAGGACATGATTCTGACACTGACTATACTCCCCAAAATAGCTCCCAGATTGCCTATAAGAGCTTCTCTCATATAGCCCAGCCCGGTCATGAAAGTTGTGAGTATAAGTCCCATACCAAAGGCAGTACCAAGATTACAGAGACAGGGTATTTCATGTTTTTGAAAATATAATAAATAGCCGTCTTCTTTAGCCAGCGAAATTATGGCGGGGTTATCGGAGAGATAGGTGGTTATTATTCCCAGAAAAGATACCCCGGGCAGGTTATAGAGGGGTTTCATGAGAGGAGCAAAGATTTTATTTAATAAATATATCAGGCCAAATTCAGTGGCCATTTTGCCGAAGGCTCCTGCCAGAACAGCAATGGCCATTATATAAAAGACTGTATCCATTAATAGCTTATAGGCTGTTTCCATAAGGGTAGAGAACATATTACCTATACCCATTTGAGATCCTACATAACCGAAAAATAATACAGTTATTGTTACAAAAATTACAGTATCTCTATATTGTGGAGAGTTGGAAGAAGAATCTTCTTTTATAATTTTATTTTTTTCCTCAGAAACTGATGAATTAATACTCATAATGATTCCTCCATTTAGATATATAATTATATATTTCACAATGTTATTGTAACATAATTTAAGGTTAGGGAAAAGGAATTATTAAAAAATATAAAAATCATTTTAAAGACTTGGTAAATAAATTTATTTAAGAAAGTTATATTTTTAAATGAAGAAGCAGATGACAGGCGGGGTTTTATGCAGGAAAAATTAATAATAAAGAGAATATTAAGTAATAAATTAATAAGGAGGAGGACAAATATGAAAAAGAAAATATTAATATTAACATTTATGTTTATTATAATTTTATCTACTTTAGCTTTTGCTGAGGAATGGACCACATCTGTATCAGAAGATAAAATGACTGATTCTGAAACATGGTATGCTTTGTCACCAGAAATAAGTCCTGAAAGTAAAATGGAATTTCCCTATCATAATATTAAGGCCTGGATAGGTATAGGATATAATGGTGAAGATGAATGGGTCTATGTTGGGTTTAATGAATCTCCAAACTTACTTAATACAACCACCGAAGATGGATATGATCTTATTGAGATAAGAATAAAATGGGATGATGAAGATCCAGAGAATATAAAACTTACACAGGAGTGGGGTTCTAAATTTATTCATTTTCAAAATAGTGAGGATATTATTTCTCAGATAACTAAAGCAAATACACTTTTGCTTGAACTAAACTGGTATGAACAGGGTAATGTTTACTTTGAATTTCCTTTAGATGGAGCCGATGAAGCTGTCGAGGAAATACATAAAGAATTTGATAATTAATTAAATAATATTAAAAGCCCTCCAGCTGGGGGGCATAAATTATAGTAGAAAAATCATAAAATAATGGCGGGAATGTGTGGGAATCGAACCCACCACAGACAGGACCACCTGCCTGCCACCGGATTTGAAGTCCGGGATGTCCACCATGGACACAGCCATTCCCTTCTGATTAATTACCTTCAATATTATAATATATTAATAGATAATTGTAAACCCTTTTAAAGAAAATTTTGTTTTTTTTATGTTTTTTCATTAAACATGATTAAAGGAAAACAGAAATTTTTATAGAATATTAATTAATAGAAAATAATAGAAAAGAAGGTGGTTTAATATAGGAATGAGCGATAGAGAGAAGATAGGTGGCAGGGCTTACAGTAATGGATTGAAACTTGTAAACAGTAAATATTCAGTTAAAGCATATTATGATCAGGAAGACTTTCTGCGTTATAAAAGGCGGAAGGTCAGTCGTCCCAGGTTTTTCAAAATCATCCGGAAGATACCGGTATTGCGTGGTATTATTTTATTAATATGGGCCATTGGAAGTTTTCTCAAAGAAAGTGTTAAAAAACCAAAAAAGTACTGGTTGATCATCCTGATCATTATTGTTGATGTAGTTTTTATGTATGCTTCAGCAAGCACAGAGGGAAGTGTCAATAGATTTATTCATCTGATATATTATTCTCTTCCTATTATCCTGATAGTAATTTTCTGGAATTTTATAACTGAAGTCTTAAAATATCATGGGGCAGAACATAAGGCAGTCAATTATTATGAAAATGACTGTGAGGGAAGCATAGCTTCCTATTCCCGCCTTCATAGGAGATGTGGGAGTAATATAGTTTTTTATTATTTGTTTATAACTATATTAATGAGTTTTATTGATATACCGTTTAATTTTTTCTTACAGGAATTATTATATTTGGGTCTGGCCTATGAGGCTATACAGTATACACCCGATTACTTACTTTTTATACCACAGTTTTTTCAGAGAATTGCAACCAGAGAGCCTGAAGAAAAACACATTAAGGCTGCTGAACTTGCACTGCAGAAATTATTAAAAGAAGGCGAATATTATGCTAGATAAAGATAAACTATATTCGACTCTGGATAAGATTGACAGCAAAGGTTATAGAGCTTATAAAAGAATTAGAGGAAAAAGCAATAATTTTGGTGATATATGTGCCAGGTGTCCTGATCCGGAAAGCATTAATCCCGGAAAGGGGAGAAAGATTAAAGTTAAACCGCGGGGCATAGGCACCCTGCAAACTGGAAAAGGGGGTTAAAGGCCATATCCACTTCTGAGCAACCCGAAGGTACTTATGTTAAAACCCGGCGGTATGAAGTAGCTGCAGCCATAAACAGGCTGCGCAGTTTGCAGTTTGAGAGATTGAAATATTAGTTTAATAACTTGAACTAAGTCAATAAAAGGAAGTGGGATTATGTTTGATAAATCCTTTACTCTGGGGAAAGTAGCTGGAATTCCCATCAAAATTCATTTTAGCTTTTTAATAATACTTCCCTTTCTTGCCTGGGCATTTGGTAGCAATCTTCAGCACTTTGCTGAATTAGGAGAAATAAATGAGGGAAAGTTATCACTGAATGCCTATTTTCTGGGACTTATTCTGGCAATATTACTCTTTGTCAGTGTGGGTTTACATGAATTGACCCATTCCCTTGTAGCCAGAAAAAAGGGCATGGAAATTGACAGTATAACTCTCATGTTGATGGGGGGAGTTGCCCAGATGGAAGAAATATCAAAAGTGCCTGAAGATGAGATCTGGATGGCTGCCTCGGGCCCGATTTTTAGTCTTTCACTTGGTGTGATTTTAATTATAATTTCTCGATTTTTTAGTGCTATTCCAGATCTTTATTTTCTTGTCTTTTATCTGGGCCAGATAAATATTGTACTGGGTATATTTAATTTAATTCCTGCTTTCCCCACTGATGGCGGTAGAATTATGCGTGCCTTCCTGGCCAGACGCAAGACATATCTGGAAGCCACTAAAATTGCAGTTAACGTGGGAAAAGGTTTTGCTTTTTTCTTTGGTATTATTGGTCTGATTACAGCTAACTTTTTACTTGTGTTTGTTGCTTTTTTTATCTTTATAGGTGCCTCTCAGGAATATTATGATAGCTTCTTTAAAGAGACTCTTTCTGGTTTAAAGGTGAAGGATTTAATGACTGCAGATGTTTCAACAGTTTCGGGAGATTTGAATTTAACCCAACTTTTGGATAAAATGTTTGCAGAAAGACATTCCGGTTATCCTGTTGTGGATAATGGAAGACTGCGCGGGTGTGTGACAATGGAAGATATAAAAAAGGTTAGCAATAAAGAACATCCTACTAAAAAAGTGAAACAAATAATGTCTACTGATATTAAAAAAGTAAATCCGGATGATGATATTTATCATGCTTTAAAGCTTTTGTCTGCTGAAAATATAGGAAGATTAATGGTTGTACAGGATAATGAACTTGTTGGTATAATTACCAGAACAGATATAATTAAAGGGTTTCAACTTCAAGAAATTCGCAAAAAAATATAAGGTTAGTGGGGATAACTTTAAAGTTATCCCCAGATTTATCCACATATTAACAAATACTAAAAATATTTGGCATATATGTCGAAATAGGAGGTATACAAATAATGACTGCAGTGGGTATATGTATGGGTGCTTCCAATATTTCAGTTGTTTCTACAGGGGAAGATAAAGACGGTAAAGTTAATGTTAGAGAACATTTTTCTCGGGCACATGAAGGTAATGTAAGAAAAACTTTAAAGAATATGGTAGGAGATAAGAGGTGGGAAGACGATACTTTATTTGCTGTTACAGGACGTAAATTTAAAAACCTTGTAGATTTACCAACTATCGCTGAACCCGAAGCTACTGAGCTGGCCTATGAACATTTAAGTGAAAGTTATGGAGAAGTCGATGCCATAGTCAGTGCCGGTGGAGAAACCTTTATTGTTTATGAATTGGATGATAAGGGTAAGATTGCCAATGTCTATACAGGTAATAAATGTGCTTCTGGAACGGGAGAATTTTTTTTACAGCAGATTAAACGTATGAATTTAACTGTTGATGAGGCATTGCAGATCGCCAAAGCTGATGAACCTTACCATATATCCGGACGCTGTTCTGTATTTGCCAAAAGTGACTGTACCCATGCTTTGAACAAAGGGGAAGATAAGGGTAAAATTGTAGCGGGTTTGTGCAGGATGATGGCTGATAAAATTTTTGAGCTTTTGACCCGCTTTAATCCGGACAGCATCATGCTGGTAGGAGGCACCAGCCGTAATAATATAATGGTTAAATACCTGCGTCAGCGCTTAAAAAAAGTGATAATTCCGGAGGAAGCTACTTATTTTGAGGCTCTGGGTACAGCACTCTGGGCCCGAAAATTTGGTGAAAAGCTCACGGAGTTGGATGATCTTTTTTTTGGTGGTAAAAGCTCTTTTGAATTTTTGCCCGCCCTTTCGGAATATGAAGATAAGGTAACCTTTCATTCCATGGAAAAAGATGAAGCAAAAGATGGTGACCGCTGTCTGCTGGGTATTGATGTTGGTTCAACAACAACCAAAGCTGTGATTATCAGAATGGAGGATAATGCTTTATTAGCCTCAGTATATCTAAGAACCAAGGGGGATCCTGTAGGCGCAGCCCGTGAGTGTTATCAATCTCTTAGAGACGATATAGGAGATACTGATATTGAATTTGTGGGATTGGGTGTCACCGGTTCTGGACGTCAGATTGTTGGCCTTCATGCCCTGACTGATGCTGTGTTTAACGAAATAATTGCTCATGCTAAAGCAGCAGTTTATTTTGATCCAGAAGTTGATACAATTTTTGAAATAGGTGGTCAGGATGCTAAATATACATATCTTGTAAATGGAGTACCCACGGATTATGCTATGAATGAGGCCTGTTCTGCCGGTACCGGTTCCTTTCTGGAAGAGGCAGCTTCGGAGTCTTTAAATATAGAGATGACTGAAATTGAGGATTATGCCCTCAAGGGAGATAACCCTCCAAACTTTAATGATCAGTGTTCAGCTTTTATCAGCAGTGATATAAAAAGTGCCGTACAGGAGGGTATTGGCCTTGCGGATATAAGTGCAGGGCTGGTTTATTCTATTTGTTTGAATTATGACAACAGGGTTAAGGGTAATAGACCTGTGGGAGATAAGGTGTTCATGCAGGGAGGTGTTTGTTACAACAGGGCAGTTCCGGTGGCTATGGCTGCTTTAACCGGAAAAAATATTGTGGTGCCCCCTGAACCTGGTTTGATGGGTGCTTTTGGTGTGGCCCTGGTATTAAAACAGCACATTGAACTGGGTTTGATGGAAGAGAAAAGTTTTTCCCTGGCAGAACTGGCAGACAGAGAAATAACCTATCATGAACCATTTACCTGTGGTGGCGGCAAGGAAAACTGTGACATGCAGTGTACCATTAATGTAATGGAAATTAATGGTGAGAAATATCCCTTTGGTGGGGCCTGCAATAAATATGTAAATATAACTCAGGATAAAGAATTTGATGTGAGAAAATTAGATTATGTAAGAAAAAGAGAAAAGATGCTTTTTGAAGATTATTTTGCTAAACCTGTTCAAAACGAGAAAAAAGGAAAAGTTGGTATTAATCGTTCTCTTACTGTAAGTTCTCTTTTACCTCTATATTC
>CAZSTU010000071.1:0-11178 GCA_964609745.1 uncultured Halanaerobiaceae bacterium | reverse complement strand
CAACAAATATGATGGAACCTTAATTAAACAAGCTGAAGTACTCGCCGAGATAAAGGAGGGAAAATAAATGGATATAGATATCTTTCAATACATGCGTGAGGATAAACTTCCTCATATCTGGTGTCCCGGTTGTGGTCATGGTACAATTTTGAGCAACCTGGTTAGAGCCATAGACGGAGCCGAAATTGACCAGAATAAAACTGTAGTTGTTTCCGGTATTGGCTGTTCGGGTCGTGCTACCGGTTATCTTGATTTTGATACTTTACACACCACTCACGGTCGGGCAATAGCTTTTGCTACAGGTATAAAACTGGCAAATCCTGAATTAAACGTAATTGTGCTTACAGGTGATGGTGATGGAGCTGCAATAGGAGGTAATCATTTAATACACGGCTGTCGTCGTAATATAGATATTACTGTTGTACTTTTTAACAATCAAATATATGGAATGACAGGTGGACAGTTTTCACCAATGACTCCGACCGGTGATACTGCTACAACTGCTCCCTATGGTAATGTAGATCAAAATTTTGATCTATGTCAGCTGACAGAATCAGCAGGGGCATCTTATGTAGCCAGAGGGACAACAAGCAAACCGCGAAGTCTGATCAAATTGTATAGAGAAGGCCTGCTGCATAAAGGTTTTTCCTTTATAGAAACCTTTACTCAATGTCCGGTAAATTACGGCAGGCGCAATGATCTGGGCGGGCCGGCTGAAATGCTGGACTGGATGGACGAAATTACCGTAAATCATAAAAAATGGGAACAAATGTCTGAAGAAGAAAGGGAAGATAAATATCCCACAGGTATAATCCATCAAAAAGAAAATCCTGAATCAGAATATACAGCTCGTTATCAGAGTATAATTGATGATCTGCAGAAGGAGGGGAAATAATGTCCAGATATGAGATAAGACTGAGTGGTGCCGGAGGCCAGGGGATGATTCTGGCCGGTATAATTCTGGCTGAAGCAGCTCTTAAGGAGGAAGGGTTGAATGTTACACAGACCCAGTCATATGGCCCTGAGTCACGTGGTGGAGCCAGTCGGTCTGAGGTTGTATTGAGCAGGGATGAAATAGATTTTCCTAAAGTTATTACACCTGACTGTCTTTTGAGTCTAACTCAGGAAGCCTTTGATAAATATGGTTCAGAAATAAAGGAAGACGGTGTGATTATAGTTGATGAGAGAATAGATACTTCCAATGTAGAAAAAGATATACAGGAGAAAATATATTCCCTCCCCATTCTCAAAACAGCAGCTGAAGATGTTGGTCTGCGCCTGACGGCGAACATTGTTGTATTGGGAGTTATAGCCCAGTTTGTTTCTCAAATTTCTGCAGAACATATAAAAAATGCCGTCAAAAAGAGAGTGCCTGAAGATACTGTAGAGAAAAATATGAAGGCTTTTGAACTGGGTAGAGAACTTGGTCAAAAATTGAACTCTTGACAGAAAAGGTAATTTGAAGATATTCTGAAATTAACAAGGGGGGAATACTTATTATGGATAAAAATAAATACCGGAAAGCACTGGAAGAATGGCGTGAAAATAACTATGGGAAAACAGTTGACGCTTTCGGGGAAAGGAAAGATGAATTTAAATCAGATTCGGAGATAAAGCAAAAACCACTTTATACTCCACTTGATTTAGAGGGAATTGATGAAGTTGAAGATATTGGTTTTCCCGGGAAATATCCTTTTACCCGTGGAGTTTACTCTACTATGTACCGCAGCCGTCTCTGGACTATGCGTCAGTATGCAGGCTTTGGTACAGCTAAGGAGACCAATGAACGTTTTCGTTATCTGCTGGAGCAGGGACAGACTGGCTTGAGTGTTGCTTTTGACCTGCCGACACAGATTGGTTATGATTCAGATCACCCTCTGGCTCAGGGGGAGGTAGGTAAAGTGGGAGTTGCCATTGACACTCTGGCTGATATGGAGACACTTTTTACCAAAATTCCACTGGATAAAGTAAGTACTTCCATGACCATAAATGCTCCAGCATCAGTTCTTTTGGCCATGTATATTGTTGTAGCTGAAAAACAGGGTGTTGATCCCGAGCAGCTGGCAGGCACCATACAGAATGATATTTTGAAAGAGTATATAGCACGGGGAACCTATATTTTCCCGCCTGAACCTTCTTTAAAATTAATAACTGATACTTTTGAATATTGTTCAGAACATACACCTAAATGGAATACCATCAGTATAAGTGGTTACCATATTCGAGAAGCAGGTTCGGATGCAGTACAGGAGCTTGCTTTTACCCTAGCAAATGGTATTGAATATGTACAGGCTGCAGTAGATATCGGGATGGATGTGGATGACTTTGCTCCAAGGCTTTCCTTTTTCTTCAACGCCCAGATGAATTTGCTGGAAGAAGTTGCTAAATTTAGAGCCGCCCGTCGCCTCTGGGCTGAGATAATGGAAGAAAGATTTGGAGCCGAAAAAGATAAGTCCAAGATGCTCCGTTTTCATACACAGACAGCTGGAGCTGCCCTGACTGCACAACAGCCAATGAATAATGTTGTTAGAGTAACACTACAGGCTCTGGCAGCTGTACTGGGAGGCACCCAATCACTGCATACAAACTCCTATGATGAAGCATTGAGCCTGCCCACTGAAGAATCAGTTAGAATTGCTCTTAGAACCCAACAAATCATTGCACATGAAAGTGGTGTTACAGATACAATTGATCCTCTGGCAGGATCATACTATGTTGAGGAAACCACCAATAAACTGGTTGAAGAAGCAAAAGAATATATAGCTAAAATTGATGATCTGGGTGGTATGGCCAGTGCCATAGAAGATGGCTATGTTCAGCGTGAAATTCAGGAAAGTGCCTATCAAATGCAAAAAAAGATTGAAGAGGAGCAAAGAATTGTAGTTGGTGTCAATCAATTTACCGAAGAGGAAGAAGAAGATGTAGACCTTCTAAAAGTTGACCCTGAGGTTGAAGAAAATCAAAAAGAAGGACTCGAAGCCATCAGAGAACGCCGCAATAATCAGGCTGTAGAGCGACATCTGGAAAGGATTAGAAAAACTGCTGAAAAGGGAGATAATCTTATGTATCCCATTATAGATGCTGTACGTGAATACGCCAGTCTGGGCGAGATTTATGGTGTTTTACGTGATGTATATGGAGAATATGAAGCCCGTAACTTTTAGTCAGGGGAGAAAGGAGGATCTTTATGGCTGATAAAAATATTAAAGTACTGATTGCAAAACCCGGTCTTGATGGACATGATCGTGGTGCGAAAGTTATAGCCCGGGGCCTTAAAGAGGCCGGTATGGAAGTAGTTTATACCGGTTTGCGCCAGACACCGAAAGATATTGTGCGTGCAGCAGTACAGGAAGATGTAGATGTTCTTGGATTAAGTATTTTATCTGGAGCTCACCGCCATCTTTTTCCCGGCATCATGGAACTTCTTGCAAAAGAAGGAGCCGATGATATGGTGGTTATTGCTGGGGGGATTATTCCGGAAGAAGATCATGATTTTCTTAAAGATATAGGGATAGAAGGTGTTTTTAATCCCGGTACTCCCATTAAAGAAATTGTAGATTTCATAGAAAAAAAGGTCTGAAAGCAAATATTGGAGGAATATAGATGCAGGATATGATACAGGGTATAAAAAAGGGGAATGAAAGAAAAATAGCGCAGGCTATCAGTATGATTGAAAATGACAGGAGCCGGGGTTTTGAGTTGCTTAAAAAATTATTTCCAGAAACAGAAATATCATATCTGGTGGGTATCACCGGTCCCCCTGGATCTGGCAAATCAACTCTCAGTAATAGTATAGTCGGAAAGTGGCGAAAAGATGGTCTAAAAGTAGCTGTTATAGCCATTGATCCTACCAGCCAATTTAGTGGTGGTGCTTTACTTGGAGATAGGATCAGGATGAAGGATGTCAGCACCGACCGCGGGGTGTTTATTCGTAGCATGGCTACACGGGGCACCCTGGGGGGGCTTAATCCTGCCATTTATGATGCAGTACTTTTGCTCTCTGCAGCGGGATATGATTATATTTTAATAGAAACGGTAGGTGTAGGGCAGAATGAAGTTGATATTGTAGATCTGGCTGATACGAAAATGGTTGTAACAGTACCCGAAGCAGGAGATGAAATACAAACATTTAAGGCAGGTTTAATGGAAGTAGGGGATATTTTTGTACTCAATAAGGCTGATCGGCCGAAAGTTATGAAAATGCAATTAACACTGGAACAGATGCTGGAACTGGAAAATCAGGAAAAAAGAGAGTGGATCCCCCCTATTATAAAAACTATTGCAACTAAAGGTGAGGGTGTGGATGAACTGCAAAAAAACATTGAAAAACACAGACAGTATCTGGCCGAAAGCGGTAAATTCCAAAAAAGAAGAGAAGAAATTATGTCCAGGCAGTTAACCAATCTTATGGAAGAAAGACTGAGTGCCAGGGTAATAAAACCTATAACTGCGTCGAATTCTTTTGATAAAGCTCTACAAAAGATTAAAAAACATGAGCTTGATCCCTACACTGCTGCAGAAAATTTACTTAATTCTTATCTTATGAACTGAGGAGGTGGTTTTTTTGAAAAATAAAAAGATTGAACATATAGGAATAGCTGTGAAGGATCTAAAAAAGACGGTTCCTTTTTATGAGGATGTTCTGGGACTGGAAAAGACAAGTGTTGAAAAGGTTGAAGATCAGGGTGTTAATATAGCTTTTTTTCAACTGGGAGAAAGCAAAATTGAATTACTGGAACCCTTAAATGATGAAAGTCCTATTGCCAGATTTATAGAAAAAAGTGGTGAAGGTATTCATCATATGGCGGTTTTGGTTGAAGATATTGAGGAAAAAATTGAAGATATGAAAGAAAAAGGAGCACAATTTATTGGAGATAAACCCACCATGGGTGCTGAAGGCATGAAAGTTATATTTGTTCATCCCAGGTCAAGCAATGGAGTATTACTGGAACTCTGTGAACCAGCAGAAGAGGAAGGAGGAATTTAATGTCTACTGAAGATAAACACGAAGAACTTCAGAAAAAAAAGGAAAAAATCAAAAAGGGTGGTGGAGAAAAGAGAATAGAAAAACAGCATAAAAAAGGTATGATGACCGCCCGGGAGAGAATAAATTATCTCCTTGATGATGGTAGTTTTAATGAACTAAATATGTTTGTTGAAAACCGAAGTACTTCCCTTGGTATGGATGAAAAAGATTTACCTGGTGAGGGAGTAGTCGTAGGTTATGGAACTATTGATGAAAGGCTTGTATATGTATTTGCCCAGGACTTTACCGTCATGGGAGGTTCTCTGGGAGAAGCCCATTCCCAAAAAATACAGTCAGTAATGGATCTAGCCATGAAAAATGGTGCTCCTGTTATTGGTCTTAATGATTCCGGTGGGGCCCGTATTCATGAGGGAGTAGATGCCCTTGATGGTTATGGTCAGGTTTTTTATCGCAATACACTGGCCTCAGGAAAAATACCGCAGATTTCTGCAATAATGGGACCCTGTGCCGGGGGAGCTGTTTATTCTCCAGCCATTACAGACTTTGTCTTTATGGTTGATCAGACAAGCCGGATGTTTATTACCGGTCCTGGAGTAATAAAGACTGTAACAGGTGAAGAAATTTCTGCTGAAGAACTTGGTGGAGCCATGAC
Organism: uncultured Halanaerobiaceae bacterium; assembly: GCA_964609745.1. Classification (GTDB taxonomy): domain Bacteria; phylum Bacillota; class Halanaerobiia; order Halanaerobiales; family DATFIM01; genus CAZSTU01. The sequence continues at coordinate 5,539 of CAZSTU010000071.1, read as the reverse complement.
TCATAATGAAGTCAGTGGTGTGGCTCATTTTATGGAAGAAAGTGAAGAAGCAGCACTTGATGATATTAGATTACTTTTAAGCTATATTCCTTCCAATTATAAGGAAAAACCTCCTGTGGTTGAAAGTCAGGATGACCCCGGTAGAGCCACTCCGAAACTAAAAGAAATTGTACCTCCTGAGCCTAAAAAAAGTTATGATGTTCGTGATGTAATTGAGGTTATTGCCGATAAGGATTCTTTTTTTGAGGTACATCCTTATTATGCCCCAAATGCTGTAGTAGGTTTTGGGAGATTGAATGGCCGTAGTGTTGGTTTTGTGGCCAACCAGCCCCAGCATCTGGCCGGATGTATGGATATAGATGGTTCAGATAAGATGGCCCGTTTTATAAGGTTTTGTGATAGCTTTAATATCCCAATTATTAGTCTGGTTGATGTTCCGGGTTATCTTCCCGGTACTGAACAGGAATATGGCGGTATAATTAGACATGGAGCCAAAGTGCTTTATGCTTATTCTGAGGCTACTGTGCCCAAAATAACTTTAATTATGAGGAAAGCATATGGTGGTGCCTATATTGCCATGGGTAGTAAGTCTGTAAGGGCTGATTTGATTTATGCCTGGCCGATTTCAGAAATAGCAGTAATGGGTCCACAGGGTGCAGCTAATATTATATATCGTAAAGAAATTAAAAATGCTGAAGATAAAGAAAAGAAGAGACAGGAAAAAATTGATGAATATCGAGATAATTTTGCCAATCCATATGTTGCTGCCAAAAGAGGTTTGATTAATGATGTAATTGAAATGGAAAAAAGCCGGGCGGCAATTATCAATGGTCTGGAAATGTTGCTCAACAAAAAGGAAGATTATCCTGACAAAAAACACGGTAATATACCGCTATAAGAGTAGGTGATTGATAAATGGAGAAGTACACAATTGGACTTCAATTATTAATAATTGGTATGGGAACTGTTTTGCTTGCATTGTTTTTGTTGTCTCTTTTTCTCAGGTTTAGCGGTAAAATAATGGGGCCTGGTAAAGAAAAGGAGTCTAAAGTGGTGAAAAAAGAAAGTAAAGTTGGTTCAGAAAAGTCAAATGTTGAGTCTACTGAGGTGGTTAAGGGCGGACTTACCCCTGCCAAAAAAGCAGCAATAACTGCAGCAATTTATCAAATGCTGGACGGGGGAAAATATAATATTATTTCTATAAGAAGAACAGAAAATAATTGGTAATATAAATCTTTAAAAACAGAAGGAAGGGGGTAAATAGATGCGTAAATTTAGAATTGTGGTGGATGGTGAAGAATTTGAAGTAGAAGTGGAAGAAATAAGTGGAGATAGTACTGTATCCAGCCCTGCACCGGAGCCCAAAAAACAGAGGTCTTCCCGGCCAGCTCCTTCACCCAAAAAATCTGCTGGAGGAAGTGAAAAGAAGTCTTCAACTTCACAGCCCTCTACAGTGAGTGGAGATATAAAGGCACCTATGCCGGGAAAGATTTTGGAAATAAAGGTGAGTCCCGGACAGGAAGTAAATCAGGGTGATGTATTATTAGTTCTGGAAGCTATGAAAATGGAAAATGATGTTACTGCCCCACAACCGGGTAAGGTAAAGGAAGTGTCTGTTAGAGAAGGTGAAAATGTTGAAGCTGATGAAGTTTTAGTCAAAATGGAGTAGGGGGCAGATCAAATGCTGGAAAAAATCATATTATTTTTTCAATCAACCGGATATCTAAATTTAACTCTTAGTCAGATACTGATGTTTGTTATAGCCCTGATATTATTATATCTGGCTGTAGCAAAAAAATATGAACCTTTACTTTTAGTACCTATTAGTTTTGGTATGCTGCTTGTGAATCTCCCTCTGGGAGAATTAATGAGTGCTCCTGCAAATGGAGAAGTAGGGGGTTTGCTTTATTATCTTTATCAGGGGACAAAGCTTGGCATTTACCCTCCTCTTATATTCATGGGGGTAGGGGCCTGGACTGATTTTGGTCCCATGATTGCCCAACCCAAGACTATATTACTTGGGGCGGCAGCTCAATTTGGTATATTTGTCACTATTTTTGGGGCATTATTTATAGGTTTTTCTGCTCCTGAAGCTGCGGCAACGGGTATAATTGGTGGAGCCGATGGCCCAACTGCTATATTTACTGCCAGTCAGCTGGCACCACATCTTTTGGGGCCCATTGCAGTGGCAGCATACTCATATATGGCACTTGTGCCTATAATTCAACCACCAATTATGAAATTATTGACAACACCGGAAGAAAGAAAGGTTAAGATGGAACAAATGCGTCCTGTTAGCAAAAAAGAAAAGGTGATATTTCCGCTGGCAGTGACTGTGCTTGGAGGGTTACTTGTACCATCAGCCCTGCCTCTTCTAGGAAGTTTAATGTTTGGAAATTTAATGCGTGAGGTGGGAGTTGTAGATAGATTATTGAAAACTACCCAGGATTCTTTAATGAATATTGTTACCATCTTTTTGGGTTTAACTGTTGGTGCTACTGCCAGTGCAGAAGCTTTTTTGAATACTGAAACAATTGGTATACTGTTGTTAGGGCTTGTAGCCTTTAGTTTTGGTACAGCAACAGGAGTTTTGCTGGGAAAGCTTATGTATAAATTAAGCGGGGGTAGAGTTAACCCATTGATTGGAGCAGCCGGAGTTTCGGCAGTACCAATGGCAGCCCGGGTAGTACAGAAGGTAGGCAGAGAAGAAAATCCAGATAATCACCTTTTGATGCATGCCATGGGTCCTAATTTTGCCGGAGTGATTGGTTCAGCCATTGCTGCTGGAACTTTACTGGCAATACTGGGTTAAATGATATATTAACCTTGGTTTCAATTTAAATTAAAATATATAAGCTCAAAAATTTAAAAGGGGGATAATTTAATGAATATTTATGAGGTGGTCTTGCAACAACTGGACAATGCAGCTGAGGTAATGGATCTTGAGTCAGATGCCAAGGAAATTCTCAAAGAGCCGATGCGTACACTTGAAGTATCAATTCCTGTCAAGATGGATGACGGTAGTACCAAAGTATTTAGAGGTTACCGCTGTCAACACAATGATATTCTCGGGCCAACCAAAGGTGGGGTTAGATTTCATCCCCAGGTAGACAAAAATGAAGTTAAATCACTTGCTGCCTGGATGACTTTCAAATGTGCTGTTGTTGGTATTCCTTATGGGGGAGGCAAAGGTGGTGTAGTCTGTAATCCAAAGCAGATGTCAGATAATGAAATAGAAAGATTGAGTCGTGGATTTATTTCTGCGATTGAACCTATTATTGGTCCTGATAAGGATATTCCAGCACCTGATGTATATACAAATCCTCAAGTAATGGGATATTTCATGGATGAATATTCCAGATTACAGGGTAAGGGTAGTCCCGGTATTGTAACAGGGAAACCACTTTCTATTGGCGGTTCTGAAGGAAGAAACTCTGCTACAGCCAGAGGGGTTATGTATGCTACCCGAGAAGCAGCTAAAGCAATTGGTATGGATCTAAATGGAGCTTCTGTGGCAGTGCAGGGTTACGGTAATGCTGGTAGTTTTAGCGCAATATTTATGAGTGAACTGGGCTGTAAGATTGTAGCAGCCAATGATTCCAGCGGTGGAGCCTATAATCCTGATGGTATGGATCCTGTTGAACTCAAGGAATATAAGGAAGAAAATGGAACTGTGAAGGGATTCCCCGGTTCTGAAGACATTGGTAATGAAGAACTTTTAACACTTGATTGTGATATTATGATACCTGCTGCTCTGGAAAATGTAATTACAGAAGAAAATGCTGCAGATATTAAAGCAAAATTGATTTCTGAAGCTGCCAATGGTCCTACAACTCCAGAAGCGGATAAAATATTACATGAAAATGGTAATCTGGTTGTACCTGATATTCTGGCCAATGCCGGTGGTGTAACGGTATCTTATTTTGAATGGGTACAAAACTTATATAATTATTACTGGTCAGCAGAACAGGTAGATGAGAGATTAGAACAAATTATGGTCAGTGCTTTTGATAATGTTTATAGTACCTATCGGGATCATAATGTGAATATGAGAGTTGCAGCTTATATTGTGGCCATAAGAAGAATTAAAGATGCCATGGAAGCAAGAGGCTGGATTAAGTAAGTAAAATAAGGAATGTATCTAATAATTAACCCCACCTCAATTTGAGGTGGGGTTTCAATTAAGCAGCTTTATTTTCTAACTGTAGAGACTGAATAATAAACCTGCCTGCCAGTCCTGAAATAGATTGAAAATCTGACCGCTGGAGTCATAAAGATTGTAATTTTCCCTCATAGGATCTGATTCCAAAAAGTCCATGGTTTCATTATATTCTGTAATAAAGGATTCCACTTCTTCCATTACAGCATCAGTATCACTGTTAACAGAAACTTCTGCAGTTCCGGTGTCCTGGAGAGTGGCAGTTATATATCCGCTTTTCAGACTGATTTCATTGGTTGTTGATTCATAATCTGTATCATCTACAGTATATAGCGCATTTTGTGCTTCCTGAATCATTGTGTCCATTTCCGTAGTGTCTACAATATCTCCTTCTACATCTGCCAGTTCAAAACTTTGATGAGCACCGGTTATGGTGGATTCAATCTGGAGATAACTACTCTCTTCATCAGATTGTACAGCTTCTGCTTCTAGATTAAGATCAGCATTATTAATTTTACTTTCAATACTCTGCAGCACATCAAGATTGGTGTCATTTGTTTCTACATTGACAGCGATTTCTTCAGTTGTATCTCCCTGTGTAACCTCAAAGGTGTTTTCTCCTACTGTAAAATTATCAAATACCCCTCCACCGCTTTCAAAAGTGATTGATTCGTTTCTTTGGATGGTAGCAAGTTGATTTACTTCCAGTGAGTAATCTGTCCTGGTAGCTCCCGGATCAGCCTGAGCGGTGACTACCTCTGTATCTGTGCTCTCGGCAATTCTTTCATTGAAGACTGTGTCAGTCTGGGAGGTTACTAAAGGAGATAAGGCACTTTCCAGGCCGCTTATTTGAGAGCGGAATGTATTTAGATAATCAGTATCTACAATAAATTTAATGATATATAAAGGGAATAGTTATTTTTTATTGAAGATTAGTTAAAGGTGTTATTTGTTTATTATTAGACAAAAATTTATTTTTGCCTGAGTAGAATTAAATTATTACAAAGTAAAAGCCCCATTAAAATTAAGAAGTAAAAATTTGTTTTGTGGAGGGGAATCGATTGGAAAAATTTTTTAATAAGTTTAAATATATAATTATAATTATACTGGCGTTAACTATAATAATTATTTCCTTTACTCATTACAGTAATATTAAAGAGGTAATTACTGAAAAATATCAGCATCGTCAGCAGCTGGTTGAAAAAAATATTTTGCAGACTGTAAATTATATTGATGATTCCTATAGAATTGTTGAACATCAGCTAAATCAGGAGATGAGAGAATATTCACAGATAATGTTAGAAAAATATAGAAAAAATCCTGAAATAATGGATTGGGATTTAGAAGAGTTAAAAAATGAATTTGAAAATTACGAGATTT
>CAZSTU010000070.1:0-11226 GCA_964609745.1 uncultured Halanaerobiaceae bacterium | reverse complement strand
CCTCAAAATTAGTTTTCATTGTTGGCAGCCAGTTTCCAAGGAAAACATCCAGATCGCCTGTATCCATTCCTTTAAAAACAACGGATTGAGATCCGCTTGTCATCTCAGATTCATAACCCAGATATTCAACAATTTTTTTGGCTACATGTGTTTTAACTGTAACTCCAGGCCATTCAACATAGCCAAAGTCAATTACTTCCTCATCAGCCTGAACATCTACAGAGGCTATTGAAACTACAGAAAAGGACAAAGCTACTACAAGCAAAACAGAAATTAACTTAGTTTTTTGCACAAAAATCCCTCCTAAATATTTTTGTTAATTAAGAAAAGTATAAAAATCTATATTAGTTCTTTGAAGCAAGATTAGCCACTACATTGGTCTTAACAATTATACCCTCCAATTTACCTTTATTTACAACCGGAAGAGGAGTATCAAGATCAGCTATTTGAGCAAATAATTCATCAAGGTTCTCATCAGGACTTGCCTGAGGTATATCTCTTAAAATATCATCAATTTCTTTGTTTTCATCGTTTATAACATCCAGTACATCTTCAATTCTAACTATCCCTCTGTATTTTCTGTTTTTACCCACAACAAAAATACTGCTAAGTTCATTTTCTCTCATCTTGTGCATGGCTGTTCTCGGTCCATCCTGTTCATAAAGAAGTGCCACCGGTTTGGTCATAATATCTTCAGCTGACAGCACTCGAGATCTATTTACATCCTGAACAAAATCAGCAACATAATCATTAGCAGCATTTGTCAATATTTCCTCATGATTACCAATCTGTACAATTTCGCCATCTTTCATAATAGCTATTCTATCACCAAGCTTCAGAGCTTCATCAAGATCATGTGTTATAAAAACAATAGTTTTATCTATATGTTCATATAACTCCAGCAATTTATCCTGCATTTCTTTTTTAATAAGGGGATCAAGAGCACTGAAGGGTTCATCCATAAGGCGAATATCTGTATCAACTGCTAAAGCCCGGGCCAATCCCACTCTCTGCTGCATGCCCCCGCTAAGTTGATCAGGCTTCTGGTCTTCCCAGCCTTCCAGACCGACCTGTTTTAAGGCCTTCATCGCTTTTTGGCGACGTTTTTCTTTATCAACATCCTGTATTTCTAGACCAAATTCTGCATTTTCCAAAACTGTTCTATACGGAAAAAGAGCAAAATGTTGAAATACCATTCCAAATTTTTCTCTTCTAAACTCCCTTAGTTCTTCCTTATTTAAATCCATAACATCAGTATCATCAACTATTACTTCACCGGCAGTAGGTTCTATTATACGATTTACACAACGTAATAATGTAGATTTCCCACTACCTGACAAACCCATAATCACAAATACTTCTCCTTCTTCCACAGAAAAAGATGCATCCTGTACTCCTACAGTTAAACCAGTTTCATCTAATATTTCATCTTTAGTCTTCCCTTTTTCCAGCAGCGGTAAAGCACGCTGAGGTTTTCGCCCAAAAATTTTGTAAAGATTTTTTACTTCAATTTCCAATACTTATTCCACCTCTCTCCTTGCATTTTCTTCTGACATACAAAAAAGGGTTTAGAACATATTCGTATCGAACACATTCTAAACCCTTTTCTAAATCTCGAAGCAATTATTAGCAGCAGTTACCAAAGACTGATAATAAAATTACTCAAAAATTTTTTCACTCATATTTCTTAATGTCAAAAAAAGAATAACAAAAATATCCGGGTATGTCAAGTTCATATAAGTAGTTTTAATGCAATAACTCTTTTAAAGTTTCATAATCTTTTTCAGAATAGACTTTATAGCCATATTTAATAAATAAAGCAGTAGCTACCCCTTTCCCCTTTTTTAAATTGCTTTTAAATCTACCATCATAAATTTGCCTTACACCACAAGCAGGACTCTTAGATTTTAAGATCACAAAACTTATATTATTTTTTTTGAATTTATTCAGGCATTTTTTAGCACCTTCAATATATCTATCAGTCACAACTAAACCCTTGTTATTTACAACTTCAGCTTTTCCAGCAAGAACATCAAAACCATCCCCTGCTTTTATTTCAGCTGGAGGACGGGGAATAGGTAAACCACCGGCTACTTCAGGACAAATTGGAAGTATTTTATAATTTTTTAATAATTGAAAAAACCCAGAATGTAAATTATTTTTTCCATCATATTTATAATTATAGCCGAGAAGACAGGCACTAACAGCAATCATCTATGAGGCTTTCTCTTTTTCACCTTCTTTTTGCTTTGCTTTCTTTCCATAATCTGTACTGTAAAAACCCGAACCTTTGAAAATCACACCGGGGGCACCAATAATCTTTTTTACCGGTCTCCCGCATTCAGGACATTCTTCCAATACTTCCTCTGTGCTTTGCTGAAACTCCTCAAAGCGTCCACAATTTTCACATTCATACAAATATGTAGGCATTTCCACTTCCCCCTTTATATTATTTTTAGTTCATTTATTATTAAAACCAAAAAATATATTTTTAACTATTCTATATTATTTTATATAATAAATATTATATTTTGTCAAGTTAACTATTATCTTTGATTTGTTCTTCTTTTTCAGGTAATTGACCATAAAAGGCACTATACCCCCACAAATTATAAAATTCTATAAATATAAATAATAAAAGTAAAAGCCAGTAACCTTTAATTATAAAATAAATACCCCCGGCAATAGATGTTAAGATTATTGCAATCAAATTATATCTCTTCCCTATTCGTAGTTTTAATATCTGCCAGGGAACAAGTCCCATTCCAATAAAAACACCAACATCTGAATTAAATACCAATCCGGCAATACCAACTGTAAAAAATAAAATTAGCAAAAACAAATCCATTATCTTCACCTCTTAATTCACTTTGTTAATTGTCTCTTTTTAATAAAGCCACAGTTTCTACATGATATGTTTGAGGGAACATGTCAATTGCCTGAATTTTATCCAAGATATATTCTTCTGACAAAATTTTCAAATCGCGGGCCTGAGTAGATGGATTACAGGAAACATATACAATCTTATCTGGTTTTAATTTTAATGTCTTAGCAATTACTTCTTCTTTCAATCCTTTTCTTGGAGGATCAAAAATAAAAATATTAATTTGATCATTGTTATTCACAAACTTATTTAAGCCTTCATTTACCTTCCCTAATATATATTTTATATTATCTATTTTATTTAAAGAAGCATTCTTCCGGGCCATTTTTATCGCTGATTTATTTTTTTCAATTCCAATCACTTTTTTAGCTTTATCAGCAAGATAGAGTCCAATACTACCAATGCCACAGTAACAATCACACACTGTATTCCCTTTTAAGTCAGCAAAATCCCTGATAACATTATATAATTTTTCGGCCTGAAGGGTATTTACCTGAAAAAAAGAATCCGGTGAAATACTGTATTTTACATTTCCAATATAATCAATAATTTTATTTTTTCCGGCTATTAATTTAGTGCTTTCGCCAAATATGACATTTGTTTTTTGGTTATTTATATTTTGCATAACCCCCATAAGTTCTGGTATCTCTTCTATAAGATTGTCCGCAATTTCTTTCAGATATGGAAATTCTTCTTTGTTTGTTACCAGAACAAGTAATGCCTGATTGGTACAAATCCCTACTCTAATAACAAGATGCCTCAAAAGTCCCCTATTATTATTTTCATTATAAACTGTTAACTCCTCATATGTATTTAACTTTTTTATTGTTTTTTCAGCTATCCTATTTATAAGTTGATGTTGTATAGGACATCTTTCATTAACTACTACTCTGTGACTTCCCCTTTTGTAAAATCCAGCCCTTATTTGACCTTCAGCAGTTTTAGTTAAAGGAAATTGAGCTTTATTTCTATAATGCCAGGGATATTCGCAGCCAATAACGCAATTTGTTTTTTTATCAATTTCACCAATTCTCTGCAAAGCATCATCCACCATTTTCTTTTTATATAACAATTGTTTATTATAGTTTAACTCCTGTAGTTGACATCCTCCACAATCTTCATATACAGGACAGCGAGGTTTATGCCTGTCTTGTGATTTTCGCTTTATATTATAAACCTTGCCTCTGGCATAATTTTTCTTTACAAATACAATCTTCGCTTTGACTATTTCTCCCGGAATTCCCTTGTCCAAAAAGACAGCAAGTCCCTGATAATGGCCCACTCTATCCCCACCAAAAGCCAGGTCATCTATTTCGATTTGAATTACATCACCTTTTTGCAGATTCATAACAATACCATCTCCCACTAAACTAAATGTACAATTTTTATCATATCACTTATTACAAAAAAAATAAAGGGAACAAAAATCGTCCCCTTCGTCTTATATATAAACACATCAATTATGAAGATGGTAGATTAAGCTTCCCAGACCAGAAGAAAGGTCTTCACGCTTTATTTTAATTCGCGACGGAAGATCTAAAAATACAGGAGCAAAATTCCAGATTGCTTCCAAAGTAGTCTCCTTAAGTCTATCAGCTACTTTCTGTGCCTCATCTGCCGGTACCACAATTATTGCTAAAGATATATTATGTGTATCAATAAATTTTTCAATCTGCTGCATCCCTCTTACTGTAAGTCCATTCACCTGATTACCTATCTTAGTTAAGTCATTATCAAAAATCCCTTTTACTTTAATTCCTAACTCCGCAAATTCATCATAACAACAAAGTGCCCGACCCAGGTTCCCTGCCCCAATGATAATAACCCTGCTTTCCCGGTTAAAACCCAAAACATCTGTAAGATGTTTTAAAAGGATTTCAATATCATAACCCACTCCTTTGAAACCCATACCACCGAGATATGAAAGATCTTTTCTTACCTGGGCCGGAGTAATTCCAGTTCTGGCAGCCAGATCAGTAGAAATTACTATTTTATCTCCTTTTTCCTTTCTTTTCATATCTTTTAGTATACGATAATACTCTACCAGTCTTCTTATTGTGGGAACAGGCAGTTGTGCCATATTTATTACACTCCACGAACTACATATTCCGTATGCAACAGCTCGTGAGCTTTATGACTCCCTGGATATTCAAGATACTCATCATATAATTTTTGTATATAGGGGTTTTCATGAGATTTTCTTACTTTTTTTGAACGATCAATTTCATATATCGAGTCAATTCTTCTTTTTATTGTTTCCTTATTAGTAGGTACTGGCTGACCACCACCACCAATACAACCACCAGGACAGGCCATAAATTCTACAAAATGATATTTTTTTCCTTCTTTAATCATTTCCATCAATTTTCGGGCATTACCCAGTCCATGGGCTACAGCGGCTCTAACAACCATTCCATTTATTTCAACTTCTGCTTCTTTCAATCCATCTATTCCCCGGACCTGCTCAATATCCAGATCCTCCAGTTCACTTTCTGTTATTAATTCATAAGCTGTTCGCAGAGCTGCTTCCATAACTCCTCCAGTTGCGCCGAATATATCACCAGCACCACTGGAAACACCCATTAGATTATCATGTTTGCTTTCAGGTAAATTTAGTAAATCTATGCCGGCAGACTTTATCATACGAGCCAATTCTCTGGTAGTTAATACATAATCCACATCACCTGCCATTTCGGGTCTTTGTGCTTCAAATTTTTTGGCAGTACAGGGCATAATGGAGACTACAACCAAATCTTTTTTATCTATATCATTATTTTCTAAATAATAAGAATTGGCCAATGCTCCAAACATCTGCTGGGGTGATTTACAGCTTGAGAGATGTTCCAGATATTCCGGATAAAAATGCTCAATAAACTTAATCCAGCCAGGACTACAGGAAGTAAACATTGGTAATTTTTCATCTGCTTCGATTCTTTTAATTAGTTCTGTGCCCTCTTCCATAATAGTCAAATCTGCAGTAAAGTTTGTATCAAATACTTTATCAAAACCAAGTCTTCTCAATGCCTCTACCATCTGTCCGGTTGCTATCTCGCCTGGTTGAGCGCCAAAAGGTTCAGCAATAGCTACCCTGGTTGCAGGAGCCGTCTGTACTATAACATGCTTGCTTTCATCATGAAGTTTTTCCCAGACCTTTTCATAATGATAAACCTCATGCAGGGCACCTGTAGGACAGGAATGGATACACTGACCACAGTTGGTACATTCAACATTACCCATGCCTTTATCTCCAAATGTAGTCACAATAGTACGGGGACCGCGATTGGCCATAGTAAAAATACCTATTCCCTGAATTTCTTCACATTTTCTAATACAGCGCCCACAGGTAATACATTTGGTAGGTTCTCTTACTATTGCATGACTGGAATGGTCTTCAGGGTGAATTACTTCAGTGGGATTTAATCTGACTTCTGAAATCCCAATATCCTCAGCCACTTCTCTCAGTTCACAACTGTCAGCCCTGCTACAGGTCAAACAATTAAGTTGACAGTCAATATTATGAGCAGCAATAATTAACTCAAAAAGCGTTTTCCTTGCTTTTCTGACCTTTGGTGAATGTGTCTTTATAACCATATCATCTGTAACTTCTGTGGCACAGGCAGGCTGTAAAAGAGATTCTCCTTTAATCTCAACAACACATAATCTACATCCACCATAAACTGATAGTTCTTCTTCATAGCAGAGAGTAGGAATTTTAATGGAAGCTTTTTCCGCTGCCTTCAATATTGTTGTACCCTCTTCAACCTGAACCTGTTGACCATCAATATTAACATTAACCATTTTCTCCCCCCCTTACAATAAATTCATTTTTGAATTTATCAAGTACAGACCCTATAAAATTCAATGAAGTCTGCCCCAGACCACAGCGTGCAGCCAGATTAATAGAATTTCCAATATCATTTATTAAATTTATTTTTTCTTCACTCATTTTACCTTTATTCTCTTTTACTTCTTTTAATATATAATTTACCTGTCTGTTTCCCTCCCTGCAAGGAAAACAGGTACCACATGTCTCATCCATAAAAAATCTGGAAACATTTATTAAAAGATCTATTAATTTTTCATCTTCTCCAACAATAATTATCGCCCCGGAACCCAGACTACTTCCGGCTTCTTCCATATCTTCATAAGTATATGAAACATCCAGCTCTTCTGGTGTTAATATTGAAGTTGAAATACCACCGGGTACAACCATTTTTAAAGTATTATTTACAGGTCCATCACCAAATTTATAAATTATATCCTCTAAGGTACAACTACCAAACTCTACTTCAAAAATTCCCGGATTATTAATATTCCCACTCAGACAGACCAATTTTGTTCCCCTACTATTTTCAGTTCCTAGAGCTTTATACACTTCAGATCCTTTATCTATTATATTGGCTGCTGCTGTAAGAGTTTCTACATTGTTAACAACAGTTGGTTTGCCGAAAAGTCCTTTGCTTACTGGATATGGAGGTTTAATACGGGACCTTCCCCTTTTCCCTTCAATTGAATTTAAAAGAGAAGTTTCATCCCCACACACATAAGCTCCAGCTCCTCTAACCATTTCCAGATCAAAATCAAATCCACTATTTAAAATATTGGACCCAAGAATACCCTTTTTATATGCTTTTTCAATTATATTTTTAAATATTTTTATAGGTTCAGTATATTCACCTCTAATGTAAATATATCCCTTTTCCGCTCCTACGGCATAGGCTGCAACTTCTATTCCTTCAAGTAAACGAAGTGGAGCCTCTTCCATCAAAAATCTATCTTTATAAGTGCCTGGTTCGCCTTCATCACCATTACAGATAACATATTTACATTCATCACTTTCAGAATTGGCCAAATCCCATTTTACACCTGTAGGAAAACCTGCCCCTCCTCTACCTTTGAGCCCTGAATTTTTAATTTCAGAAATGACTTTTTCTTTTGACATATTTAGGGTTTTCTTTAAAACTGGAAAATCATATTCATTAATGTCACTGTGCAGTTCATCTTTTAAAAATGTAGTTTCTTCCATGAGTCTCCCCCCTTTTTTATAGACAATCTTTCAATATTTCAATTGCCTTTGTTTTTGTAACATGAGTGTATATATGATCATTAACCATCATTATCGGTCCTTCTCCACAATGACCAAGACACTCAACAATTTCAAGAGTAAATAACTGATCGTTTGTAGTTTCTCCGTCCTTTATCTCCAAATAATTCTTTACAGTCTCAACCAGTTGATTTGATTTGTTTAAATGACATGAAAGACTATCACAAAGTCTTACAATGTATTTGCCGGTGGGTTCAGTATAAAACATAGAATAAAATTTTATTGTGCCATAAACTTTAGCTCTGGGCAGCTCATATTCCCGGGCAAGTTTATCAATTTCATTTTCCGGGATATATCCATAAGTTTCCTGTAAATTATGAAGTCTTTCCAGAAAATTAGAATAATTCATCATTCAACCCCCTTTTTGTGAATTTCATCTTTTATTTTTTTAATATTCACCTAATTTTTAACTATCATTAAATTAATAAAGCAATTATTATACCAACACCTGTGATCACTAGCATAAAGGCGCTAAAAAAAAGACCCCCAACCGGGGGGCTTTCAATCAATGCAATAATGCATTATATTATTGATTAATATCCGTCAATATTTGTTAAATACTATACTTAACTTTTTAAATCCCTGTTTAAATTTCAATTGTCTCTTTAATATTTGTTAATGCGGTCTCACATTAACTATAATGCATTTTTACATCACATATAATTATTTTTCTCAGTCTATATTCCTCGCTTTACATAATGAGTATGCAAAAGTTCGTGTGATTTACTACTGCCAGGTTCATTCAAATATTCTTCGTATAGTTTTTTAATATAGGGATTTTCATGTGATTTACGCAGCTTTTTACTATTATCAATTTTATATAAAGCTTCCATTCTTTTCTCCAAAACTTCCTCACTTGCAGCTTGCGGTTGCCCTCCACCTCCAATACAACCACCAGGACAGGCCATAAATTCTACAAAATGATATTCTTCTCCTTTTTTCATTCTTTCCAGTAAGATACGGGCATTACCCAGGCCATTGACAACTGCAACTTTTAGTTTCATATCTGCAACTTCTACTTCAGCTGTTTTTATGCCTTTTCTACCCCTTAATTGTTTAAAATCTATTTCTGCTAATTCTTCTCCTGTAATAATTTCGTAAGCAGTTCGTAAAGCTGCCTCCATCACACCACCTGAAGCTCCAAAAATATCTGCTGCTCCGGTAGATACTCCCATTATTTTATCAAAATCATCTTCATGTAGATTTAATACATCAATACCAGCCTGTTTGATCATTCTGGCCAGTTCTCTTGTGGTTAGAGAATAATCAACATCTCCATTCATTTCTTCCCGTGTAGCTTCAAATTTTTTGGCCGTACAGGGCATAATAGAAACAACTACCAGATTATCTGGATCAATATTGTTTTTCTCTGCATAATATGAATTGGCTACAGCCCCAAACATTTGCTGGGGGGATTTGCAGGTGGATAAATTATATATATATTCAGGATATTGATGTTCTAAAAATTTAATCCAACCAGGACTACAGGAAGTAAAAAGAGGTAAGGTCTCGTCATTTTCAATTCTTTCAATTAATTCAGTGCCTTCTTCCATTATTGTTAAATCAGCCGTAAAGTTAGTATCAAATACTTTATCAAAACCCAGCTTTCTAAGAGCTGCAACCATCTGTCCTGTAAAAATCGTTCCAGGGTTTTTATCAAATGCTTCTGATAAAGCAACCCTAACAGCCGGGGCCGTCTGCACAATTACATGTTTTTGAGGATCATATAATGACTCCCAGACATCAGCTATATACTCCTTTTCTGTTATGGCTCCTGTAGGACATACAAGTGAACACTGTCCACAAAGAACACACGGACTTTCAGATAAATCATCATAAAATGAAGGGTCAACCGCTGTTTCAAAACCCCTGCCATCGGGTACAATTGCTTTAACACCTTGAACTTCATGACAGACACTCAGACACCTTCTGCAGAGTATACACTTATCCGGGTCCCGATAAAGAGAAGGGGTAGAATCATCAAATTCATAGGAGACTTTTTTACCTTCAAACCTAATATCTCTGATACCCATCTTTTCAGCAAGATTCCTCAATTCACAGTTGTCATTTTTTATACATGTCGGACAATCACCTTCATGATTTGAAAGTAAAAATTCCAGGTTTAGTTTTCTGGTTTTCTGGACTTTTAAAGTATTGGTTTTGACCTTCATACCCTCTTCAACCGGTGTTATACAGGAGGCTACAAGTTTACCGCTCTTTTCCAGTTCAACAAGACATACCCGGCATGCACCAACTTCATTTATCTCAGCTAGATAACAGAGAGTAGGAATTTCTTTCCCTGCCTTTTTTGCTGCTTCCAGTATCGTTGTATCTTTTTCAACTTCGATCTCTTTATTATCTATCCATAAATTTACTTTATTATCAGCCATTTAAGATCACCCTTTTTTATTATTTTTCTTCAACATCACAGCGCAAACACCGACTGGCTTCTTCTACAGCCTGTTCTTCTGAATATCCTTTTTCTACTTCTTTGAACCCCCTAAGCCTTTCAGAAAGTAATATTTTAGGCATTTTTACTCTTGGTTTTTCATTTTCCATGATCGGACCGGAAACTTTTCTTTCTCTATCTTTCCTATCTACTACTTCTCCGTCACCACCAAGATACTTATCTATAGCAGATGCTGCCTCTTTACCACTTTTTACTGCTTCTACAACTGTAGAAGGTCCACGAACACAATCTCCACCTGCAAAAATCCAGGAAATATTTGTTTTGCATTCTTCATCTGTCTCAATTAGTCCCCAATCATTTATACTTATATTTACTTCATTTTGGTTAAAGTTGCTATCAACCTGCTGTCCAATGGCAAATATTACTACATCGGCTGCAAGGGAAAAATTAGAATTTTCTTTAGGTACAGGTTTGCGCCTGCCAGTACTGTCAAAATCTCCTCCCTTGATTTTTTGACATTCCAGCGCTTTTACTGAACCATTTTCCCCAAGTATTTTTACTGGTTTAACCAAACAATTGATATTCACCTCTTCATATTCCGCCTCTTCTATCTCTTCGGGATGTGCTGGCATATCCTCTCTGGTCCGTCTATAAACTACATTTACCTCTTTTGCATTCAATCTAACCATGTTCCGTGCTACATCTATGGCCGCGTTTCCTCCTCCGATAATAGCCACCTTTTTATCTTCCATATCAATACTATTATCTAAATTTATTTCTCTTAACACTTCAAGACTGGAATATACACCATCCAAATTACTCCCTTCA
>CAZSTU010000069.1:0-11404 GCA_964609745.1 uncultured Halanaerobiaceae bacterium | reverse complement strand
ATCAAAAAGAGTTGGACAAAACCATGTTTCCAGGGATATGAGATTAAAACTTCCAGATCAGATTTTTTACAGGACGATAAATGGACAGGCTATCTTGATTATTGCCATAAATTTTATTTTGTATGTCCAAAGGGGATAATTTCCAGAAAAGAAATAGAAGCTTTAGATGAAAATGTGGGCCTTATGTATTACAGCCCTGATTATGAAAACTGCGGACTACACACTATGAAGGCTCCAGTTATACGTAATAAAGAAGAAAAGATGCCCGCCCCTATGCTATATTATATTATTATGTCAAAATTAGAACCGGATCGTTATCCGTTTTTTAGTGAAAAAAAGAAGTATTTTAAAAAGTGGTTGAAAAATAAACAGGATAATAAAAAATTGGGTTTAACTATAAATGGTAAAATTGGAGAAACGATAGTTGAGCAGGAAAAGGAAAATAAAAAACTTAGAGAGAAACTTGAAAGATACAAAGGTAAAGAGGATTTGATTGATAATGTTTTTCATTACTTAGACTTGAAGGGGTTGCTTTCTGGTTGGGGTTCTGACAAAGAACTCAAAGAGGATTGGGAAGAAAAGTTAGATAAAATGCTAGGAAGTAATCTTGCAGACCATGAAAAGCATAAGGTTGAGGATGCAATAAATGCTGTAGAAAGATTAAAAAAGATAATTTGAGGAAGTGAAAAAATGACTAATAAAACTAAGAAAACTGAAATTATAAGAATTAAAGGTGATTATGAAGAAGTTCATGTTTTGAAAGATAGTATTTTGGCTATAGCTAAAACTGAATTTGGAGTTAGTATAGTAGTTAATGAAGGGTTTATGGAAGTTGGTATTGAGGATGAAGAAAGAAGTAATAAAGTTTTTAAAAAATTAAAAGATAAATTTGTAGAGAATGTAGGAGTAGTCACATTAAGATAATTGCCAGTGAGTTTGGATTTCGCCAGGGGAAACTAGAGATTTGATTAAGGAACTGGCTAAAGAGATTGAAGAATAATTACTCAGGGAAGTGGTATTTATGAGGGTATATATTACCCATCATGCTCAAGAAAGGTGGGAACAGTATTGTACTCCGGTTAAAATTACTAAGTTAGTTCATATTGTGAAAAGACATTTAAAAGCAGCGCTTAGAAGTGGATTAGAAAAAAAGAACGGTGCTTTTCATGTAAAAATTAATCGAAAGATTAATGCTGTAATTAAATTTCAGGATGGAATGTGGAAGGTGATTACATTTTATTTGAGGGATAGAAAATGGGAGGAAGTGGTGGGATAATGGAGGATAAAGAAAAAATAGAAGAAATTCTAAAAAAATATCCGATACTGAAATCAAAGCTTAATATGAAATTAACCAATCTTGATAATTTGGAAATACCAATATCAGCTATTTCTTATTCTCATAGTAAGTCTCAAAAAACCAATGATTTTTATTCTGATGTAGAAAATTACATATCAGATAAATCTGACTTAAAAGAAGATGCAAAAAAGTTATACAGGCAGGTTAAAACTATTGAATCTTCTCTGGAATGTTTATCCACTAAAGAATATAATATTATTCGATTTAAATATTTTGAGGATTTGACATATGTAGAAATTAGTTTTGAAATGGAAAGGTCAGTTACCACTCTTCAAAAATATAAAGACCAGGCTTTAGAAAAACTGAAAAAAACAGAATTACATGAAATCTGTTATAAATGTGATATAAAACTGACATAATTATCTTCATAAGTGTGATATAGTGTTAATATGAAAAACTAAAAGTTAATATTTAACTTTAATTTGGTAGCCGGCAGTTAATTCTGTCGGTTTTTTGTTTGACTGAGTAATTATATTACTTGTAGTAGTGTATGTGTGGTTATAGTGTTTTTAGGTTTTTAGTTATTATATTACTTAAAAGTAATTAAGGAGGTGCTGTCAGTATGAATTGTCAGGCAATAACTAAAAATGGAAAACAGTGTTCTAGAGAAGCCAAAAAAAATTCTAAATTCTGCTGGCAACACCAGGATACTGAAGCTGTGAATAATGATGATTTAACCGATAAACAGGAAGTTTTTTGTGAAGAGTATTTAATAGATTTGAATGCAACTCAGGCTGCAATTAGAGCTGGATATAGTGAAAATAATGCAGGTAAAATTGGACATCAATTACTAGAAAAAACTAGAATAAAAAAAGAAATACAAAGACTTAAAAAAGCCAGGTCTAAAAGAACTCAAATTACAGCTGATAGAGTTTTGAAGGAATTGGCCAGATTAGGTTACAGCAAGATTACTGACTATCTGGAAGTTGTAGAAAAGAATGTGACTGTTGGTCGCAAAAAAGACGGTACCCCTATAACTGAAAGAAAAAAGGTTGTGGAAATAAAAGAAACATCTGAAATGGATCCGGATAAGGTACCGGCTATTTCTGAGATTAAGGAAACTAAACATGGAATAAGCTTAAAATTACATGATAAGATAAAAGCCCTTCATGATATGGGAAAACACCTCGATATGTTCACTGAAAATATAGATATTACAATGAATGAACTGCCCGACATCAACCTGATAAGAGGAACCAAAAATGACAGCTAAAAAGCAAAAAGATATAGAAGTTTTGCCAGTATTTTTTGATTATGTGCTGAAGACAGATTATCCGGTTTATATTTTAGTTGGTGGCAGAAACAGTGGTAAAACATATTTCATGGGTCAGCTGGCTACCATGAACCTCAATAACTGCAAGGATTATAAAATGCTGGTTGTAGAGGATGTTGAAACTAATATCAACGAAGGTGTAAAAACTAATATTCTGGAAAGAATTGAGGATTTTGGATTAAGCAGTATATTCCACAGCACCAAACAGCCGGCAAAAATTAAGCACAAAATTAATGGTAATTCGATATTATTCAAAGGTTATCATTCCAAAAAACAGCAGAAAAGAATTAAATCTCTGAATGAAATTACAGCTGCCTGGTATGAAGAAGCTGAAAATATCACATATGAGCAATTTAAGGCCCTGCAGATTCAGCTCAGGGGTGGGCAGCAAGAGGACAGGAAACTATTTTTGACCATGAACCCGGTCAATCAGGATGGGTTTATTAATCAGAAGTTTTTCAAACAGAAGCCTGACAAAATATTTGAGAAGTTTTCAGACGGCAGACCTAAAGTATTTGTTAAGGAAATAACTACTGAGGTGGAAGATAAAGAAATCATAAAACCCTGTATGGTTATTGTTACTACTTACCGGGATAATCCTTATCTTACTACAGAACAAATTGCTGATATTGAAGAATTAAAGGAAACCAACATGGATCTCTATGAGATGTATGCAAAGGGGAAATTTGTGAAGCCTGAAGGTGCTCTGATTAAGGAGTTTCAAAAGTTCAGCCTGGATAAGCTGGAGTTAAGTCAGGCGGGAAGAATGACAGCTATAATTGATACAGCTTCCAGTGGTTCAGATAGTGCTACCCTGGGAATATATGCTAAATATGATGATGAACATCACTATCTAGTTGAGGCTTATAAAGATGATCGTGATGCTGATATTGTCATTCCGATTATGGCAAACAAAATTAATAAGTTTGAGCCTCAATTTGTCAGAGTAGAGGAAAACCATGAGGGGCTTTATTATGAGAGCGAAATGGAAAAGAGAACCAAAGACAAAATTAAGGTGCAAAAATTCCGGTCTACTGAAAATAAACACGAGAAAATACTCAGTCAGTCAGGCAGAATAAAACTGGATTTATATGTCCGAGATGATGGGGATAAGGATTATAATAATTTCATTAAGGAAGCCGGAGATTACAACAAAGATGAAAAGAAAAATGACCATGATGACTGTATAGATAATATTGCTATGTATTTTAAGCATGGGCAAGGGTTTGAATTATTAATTTAGGCGGTGTCGATATATGAGCTTAAAAAATACCATCAAAAAAATAATACCTTTCGTTAAAGCTAAAGAAGATGATAATAGGTTGCAGCAGGTACCGCTCTGGAGAAGAACATTTCCTTTTTGGAGGGACTGGAGTGGAGAAAGAGCGATTGAAGAAGGCCTCAAGCAGTCTGTTTGGGTTTATGCCTGTGTTAGAAAAATTTCAGAATCTGTGGCCTCTGTACCCTGGAAATTAAAAGAAGTTGACGGGGAACTAATAGACAACCTTCCGGTAGAACAGATGCTTAAAAATCCAAATCCGAACCCGCTTATTACCGGTAATAATCTGCTTAAATTAGAAGTCAATCACCGACATCTTGCTGGGAATGCAATCTGGTGGAAAAATATAGTTTCCGGTCAGCCGGTAGAGTTATGGCCAATCAAACCAGACCGGATAGGACCGCTTATTAGAGAAGATGGCACTATTCTAGCTTATAAATATAAGTCTGAAGGCAGTGCTAAAAGAATTAAGATACCTCCGGAAGAAATAATTCACTTTCAATTTGTTAATCCTTCTGATTTTAACTGGGGTATGAGTCCTTTAAAGGCAGCCAGCAAAGTAATTGATACAGATACAGCTGCAGTCGACCATAATAAAAAAATACTGGACAATTCAGCGGTTTCCAGTGGGGTTTTGACTTATAATCATGACTTGACCCGTGAACAGTGGGAGGCGGCCAGAAAAAGAGTTAATGAACATATGGAAAACCCGGGAATGCCGTGGGTTATTGGTAATGATGCCAACTGGGACCAGCTTACTTTCTCCATTGAGGAATTGCAATTACATGAATTAAGAAATATGTCTATGTATGAGATTCATGCTGCTTTTGATGTGGATCCGTTATTGACCGGTGCTCCTGATACAGCTTCCAGAGCTAACAAAAAAGAGGCTAAAAGGGAATTTTGGCAGGATAATATAATACCTTATTTAGAAAGCCTGAAAGAAGGTTTAGAGAATAACCTGCTAATACACTGGGATTCAAGTTATGGAGAGCCCGGCGCAGAGCCCAGCCTGAAACTTATATATGATACCTCAGATGTTCCGGCTCTTAAAGAGGATAAGGTCCAACAGTCCCGGGTTGCTGAAAGATACTGGAGAATGGGGGTTCCATTCAACCAGATTAATGATAGATTTGAGCTGGGGTTTGATGATGTCCCGGGAGGTAATACCCCCAGAGGTAGTGCTCAATTAAGCCAGCAGTTAAGTAATAACAATAATTACAGCCAGAAAAGCACCAAACTTAATGAGAGAGAAAAAACAATGCTCTGGAAATCAAAGGAAGAGGATAGGGTTGCCTGGGAAGAAAGACTTGTCAGTGAGATTGAGGATGAATTTAAAAATGAACTGGAAGAAATTGAGGAATATTTTGAAGATAGTGAGGAAATAGATTTTGAAGATATAGCTGAAATACTGGAAAACAGAGAAGGAGAATGGGAAGTACTAATTGAGAATATCTTTATTCCGGTTATCCAGCATTTTGGAGAAATAGAAATTGAGGATATTGAAGAACAGATCGGGACGTCTATAGGCCCTAGCCGGAAGAAGCAATTTGATGAATCAGAAGAAAGAATAGTTAATTGGATGGCTGAACATGCTGCTGAACAGGCTGTATTAATTCAGGAGCATTCCAAAGATGTAGTTAGAGAGACCATCACAGAAGCCAGAAGAGAAGGTATGACAGTTGATGATATAGGCAAAGAAATCAGAGATAAATACAATATCTGGACTACTGAGGATGAAGACAGGGAATTTTACAGGGCTATGAGAATTTCAAGGACTGAAACTCAAATGGCTCAGGGGAAAGGTTCTTTTGAGGGCGCAGTACAGGCCCGGGATGAATTTGATATTGAGATAGAAAAGACCTGGATAAGCTCAAGGGATGGTAGAGTCAGAGATTCTCATGATGCGATTGACGGTGAAACAAGGCCGATTGACGAGCCTTACAGTAATGGGCTAATGCATCCGGGGGATCCATCGGGCAGGGCAAAAGAAGTAATACAGTGCCGGTGTACAGAAGCTCACAGGCCGGTTAATTAGGAGGGATATTTTGAATCTTTTTAAACGTAATTTATATTGCAACATAAATATTAATGATAACCTTGAAGAATTTATGAATTTAATGGTACCTAATTTGGTTTATGCAGTTAAAGAAGGTTTGATTTCAGAAGAAACAGCAACTGAAATTGCTTATATTGCTGGTGTAAAAGCTGCTATTGAAAATACAGAGGTTACCGGACCTCATTTAAGAAAAGAAGGTGAAAAAACATGAAATATAAATCATTCCCAACTGAATTCAAGGTTGATACAGAGGAAAATACTTTTGAAGGCTATGCGGCAGTCTTTGGAAACAAAGATAGTTATGGAGATATTATAGAAAAAGGGGCTTTTGCTAAGACGTTAAAGGAACACGGCCAGAGGGTTAAAGTTCTCTGGCAGCATGATCCCTGGACTCCAATAGGAAAACCAATAGAAATGAAAGAAGATGACAGAGGATTACGTGTAAAAGGCAGGGTTTCTGATACTGACAAAGGCAGAGAAGCTTTAAGATTAATGCGAGATGATGTAGTTAATGAATTATCAATAGGATATGACCCCATCAAAAAAGAACCCGACCAGGAAAGAGATGCCAACATTTTAAAAGAAGTCAGGCTCTGGGAATTTTCTCCGGTCACTTTCGCTGCCAACGAGCTGGATGTAATAACCGGGGTTAAAAATACAGATGAAATTAAGCCCTTCTTGAAGCAGGTTAATGAGCTAAAAAGATTAACCAAAGAGGGAAGGGTGCTTTCTGAAAGCAATTATAACAAATTAAGGGAAGCTAAAGAGGCTATTGAGGCAGTTATTAACTCAGCTGAGCCGGAAGATAAATCCACTCAGCACAAAGATGAGCCGGGAGACCACTCATCTGAGGTGACAGTTAAGCTGCTTAGTGACATAAAAAATAAAAGAAAAGAAATGCAGGCTGAAAAGCTTGTTGAAGACCTAAAGGACTTTGGCAAAAAACTAAGAGGAGTGAATTGAAATGGCTGAAGCTATAGAAAAATTACAGGAAGAAATTACTAAGCTGACAGATGACATTATGGAAGGCCAAAAAGAGATTAAGGAAGAGTTTGAAGAAAAGGGTAAAACCTTGAAGGATGTCCAGGACGAAGTAGTCAAGCTAGATAATGAAAAATCTGAGCTGGAAAAAGAGTTAAAAGAAGTCAAAAAAGAATTGGCTGAAGCTGGCAGACTTCCAAACGGTGAGAAAAAGGAAGAAAAAGAGGACTTCGGCTTCAAAAATCTTGGGGAATTTGTTCAGGTTTCAATTAAAAATTCTAAAGATAACCCCAAAGATGATAGATTAAAAGATGTCGCTGATTGGATGGAAAAAGAGCTGGGTACTACTCCAGGAGAAGCCGGAGGATTTATGGTACCACCTCAGTTTGGAGATATGATGGATGTTTTTGAGCCTCAAGACCCAATCTTTAGGGGCAGGGCCCTGGAAATTCCGGCAGGAGATCCTCCTGACAGTGAATTAATTATGCCTGCTTTAGACCAGTCTGGAGAAAAGGGAGTATATGCCGGAGTGGCAGTTGAATGGATTGAATCCGGAGATGAAAAGCCTGAAACTGATTTTGATACCAGAGATATTACCCTGAAACCCAATGAAGTTGCCGGGCACATGATAGTTAAGGACAAATTGTTAAGAAACGCACCGGGAGCAGCTGGTCTAATCAATCAGCTTCTAGAATGGGCCAGAATCAAGGCTGAAGATGATGCGTTCCTTACAGGCTCTGGAGATGGGAAACCCCTTGGAGTCTTAGGCCATGAAAGTAATATTCTAGTAGATAGACAGGATTCCGATGAGATAGAGTATGAAGATATAGTCAATGTATTTTCAAAAATTCTTTTTGGAGGAAATTACATCTGGCTGATATCTCAGACCACTCTACCTCAGCTTATGACTATGGAAGATACAGCCGGTCAGTTAATCTGGCAGCCAAATGCCAGAGACGGAAGCCCCGGTTCTCTGCTGGGAATTCCTACAGAACTCAATGAAAGAAGTCCTGCCCTTGGAGATACAGGAGACTTAGGGCTGCTTGATTTGATGTTCTATTATATCAAGGATGGTTCTGGTCCTGTTATTGCAAGTTCCGAGCATGTAGAGTTCTTGAAGAATAAAACAGCTATTAAAATATTCTTCAATGTTGACGGTCAGCCGGCGATTACAACTCCGCTTGAGCAGGAAAATGGAGAAGAAGTTAGCCCGTTTGTTTTCTTATCTGAAGATACTGAAGCTTAATTTAAGGGTTTAGTTAATGACTAATCTAAAAGGGAGGATTAATTTCCTCCCTTTCTAAAATTAATTTGAAGGAGTGAAACCTTATGAGAGCAAGATTATTTGAAGATGTAAAGCTTGATGTTGGAGCAGATGCTGATACTTTTAAGATGGACAAATATAGAAATGCTTTAGTCTATGCTGAAGGAGAAGCAGCAGACCAGACAGTTACTGTACTGGATGGAGACGGAGAAGAAATTGGATCCATTGACCTTGGAGACGCTGAAACCGGATATATAGATTTTACTTCAACAGCCCTAAATAACACAGAGGAATTTGAGCTTGATTTGACTGCTGACGTTAATGTAGTAGTTCTTCGTTCTGGCTCAAGGTATAGGCCTGTAGAACAGGAAGTTGATGCTGAGGATGTTTATGAAGTATAAATAAGGCGGTGTTAATATGATTAACTGCCGTGTTAAAGAAAAAATAAATCATAATGGTAGAACCTACCTGCCGGGTTTCAGGATAAGATTATCCAAAAACGAGGCTAAAAAATTTGCTAAGCAGGATAAGATAAAGCTCCCGGCAGGTTTTAAACTGCCCAGTCCTTCTGAGACTAAACCTGATGGACCTAAAGAATATAAATGTCAGTATTGCGGCAAAGCATTTGATAGTCCGCAGGGGAAAGCGGGCCATGAGCGGTGGTGTAAAGAATGATTACTACAATATATGATAATCTTGACATAACTGTAGAAGAAGCTAAAAGCTGGCTCAATCAGGAAGTTATCGAGCTTGATGATAGTGAAGAAAATCCAGTGGAACTGCCAGAAGATGATGATATTGAAAGGTTAATTGATGCAGCCAAAAGAAAAGCTGATAATTATATCGATCAGGATGAGGAATATTTTGAAAACGATGAAGAGGAAGTAGAAATTCCGGAAGATATCGAGCAGTGGGTGCTGTCGGTGGTTGCGCGCTGGTATGAAAGACGAGCTAATGGTGAAGCTCAAAAAAACATTTCAGGTGGAGAAACAGTGCAGTGGAATGGTATTGACTTTTCCCTACTTACACCTTACAGAAACCTCTATCACGGACCACTTGTCGAAGATGATGATGAAGATTTATTTGAATATTTTTGGGATTAAGGTGGTGAAATTATGTCCGGCCAATACAGAGATACTGTAATTATACAGGAACATGAGACCATTGAAGAAGATTTAGGAGATGTAAAAAAGTGGGTTAATAAGTTAGCAATCAAAGGTAAAAAGGTAGAATTAAGCACCGAAGGCCGGGCATTATATGAGCAGATTAGTCACCCTGATGTGGAGTGTGTTTATCAGTTTCCCGGCACCATTAAATTTAAGATTGATAAACATAGATTAAAAATTAATGGTCAGTTATATGAGTTAATTGAGCCACCCAAACACATTGGGGGAATTAAAAAGATAACCAGAGTTGCATTAAGGGAGGTAGAGGAAGCAGATGGGAATTGAAATGAAAATCAATTCAAAGGTTAATGAAGTTATGAAAAAAATAGATAGTGAGCAGAAAAAAAGAGCCAAAAAAGCCGGACTGGAAGCTGAAAGTGATGTAAAAGAAAAATTAACTGGGGACCGGTCCGGCAGAACTTACAAAATCCCGGGCACCAATAAGACCTATACTGCTTCTTCTCCTGGAGAACCACCGGCTCAAAGAACCGGGGAAACCAGAGGAAGTATTTCTCATGAAGTTAGAAAAGAAAAGGGAGGGTATGGAGCTTACACCGGTTCCCCATTAGAGAGAGCTCCTATGCTTGAATTTGGTACTAAAAATATGGAACCCAGACCTTTTCTTAAACCCACTTTAAAAAAGAATGAAAGAAAATACATTGACATCATGTCCGGGAGGTGGTTCTAATACCCGATTATGTAGAAACTCAGGAACCACTTGAAATCTGGATTAGAAGTCAATTAAAAAATGACACCGAATTAAACGAACTAATAGACAATGCCTATCCTGAATGGGCTGATAAGGATGCTGAATTTCCCTATATTGTCTATAGAATAGAGGTTGACAGCCAGACAGAAGAAGGAGCAGTATCACAGGCAACCTTATATTTAGGGTTATGGGATCATAACCAGCTCAAACAAAGAATACTGCGTATGAGAGGCCATGTATTGAGATTATTTGATAGAACCAGAGTATATCTGGAAGGAGTAGGGCTTGTTAGAATCAAGCATAATAACGGTGGTTCTATACCTGAAGACACTAAAAATATATGGCACAGAGAGGAAATATTTGATTTGAGATTTTCCAGAACGATTGAGATTGAAAAAATATTAGATTCTAAGGAGTGATTTTTGTGAGTCCACTAGGAGATTTGAAGACAACTGGGGTATCAAAAGAAACTGTAGAAAATATGCTGGTTGACGCTGGGGCTGTGTACCTTATACCGGATGCAGACGGCCCGGAGGATTTAGAAGATCCCGATAATTATGAAAGGCTTGCTGCCACCCGTGGAGGTAACACCTTCACAGTCGAGCAGGAGTTCAGAGAAATAGAAGTGGACGGGATTAAAGGACAATGGAAAGGCGGAAAACGTATTATCAGTGTTGTGCCTCAGATTACTGCTAATGTATTAGAGATATCTACTGAGGTACTGAAAAGAGCCTTCCCTGGAGCAGATGTTGATGAAGAATGGCCAGAAAGTACTGAAGCTACCCATGATCTTATCACAAGAGAAGGTGGTTTGGAGCTTGCTGACTATATTGATT
The DNA here is from genome assembly GCA_964609745.1 of uncultured Halanaerobiaceae bacterium. Lineage (GTDB taxonomy): Bacteria > Bacillota > Halanaerobiia > Halanaerobiales > DATFIM01 > CAZSTU01. The sequence continues at coordinate 480 of CAZSTU010000069.1, read as the reverse complement.
ATAGCTGTCTTGTTGGTAACAAGCACGGTACAGATGAGCCTGTTATTTGCTATATAGAAAACGGGCTGCAAGATGACAATATCGAACTGTCTACTGAAGATGAAGATGAATCAGTGCCTGCTCTAACTTTCACTGGGCATTATGACCCGGAAGAACCTGAAAAAGAACCCTGGGGAATTCTTAACCCACATGCTGGAGCATCAATAATCAGAACTACTTCTAAAATAGTTGAAGGACAAACTGATCCAGACATAACAGTTGAGCTTTCAGGTGATACCTTCAATTCTGAATCAGATGCAGAAGATGACACTAACTGGGATTTCTCTGCTGGGGATACAGGGTTATCTATTGACGAGATATTGTATGTTGATGAAAATACAGTTGTTATTGATTTTGACAGTACAGATGGCACAGATGAGACCGCAGACGCAGGAACTCTTACCATTCAGGCTTTAGCAGATGCTCTATCCGGAGATGAAG
>CAZSTU010000068.1:1368-11468 GCA_964609745.1 uncultured Halanaerobiaceae bacterium | reverse complement strand
TTAATACTAATAGACTCCATATTTTTGATAAAGAGACAGAAGAAGCTGTTTTTTAGCTAAAAATATTTACCTGAGTAAAAAAGAAAGCCGGAAATGATTAAAAGGAGATTAAGGTAATTTTATAGAAGTATTTATAATGTAATATAGGAAGTGGCAGTTTATTCAATAATTCTGGAAGAGGTGATTTGAGTTTGAGAACTACAGGTACTCAGGTAAGAGGAATAAGAGCCCCGATAATTAAAGACGGAGATGACCTGGTTCAAATTGTAGTTGACTCTCTAAGGGAGTCAATGGAAGAAGATGGTTATCAATTAAATGATTGTGATGTAATCGGAATTACTGAATCGGTTGTGGCCAGGGCACAGGGTAACTATGTGAGCATATATGATATAGCAGAGGATATAGATGAAAAATATACCGGTGATATTGGAGTTGTCTTCCCTATATTGAGCAGGAACCGTTTTTCAATGATTTTAAAAGGGATATTATTGAGCGGACACCGGGTATATCTACAACTTAATTATCCAGATGATGAAGTGGGCAATTCGTTGATGGATGAAAATGTGATGTATGATCTGGGCTATGATCCAAATTCGGATATTCTGACTGCAGAGGAATATTTAAATAATTTTTCAGATTTTAAACATCCCTTTACCGGTATTAATTATGTAAAATATTATCAAAGTCTTGCTCAAAAAGAAAATTTGCAGATAATATTATCCAATACTCCGGAAACAATTTTAGAATATACTGATGAAGTACTTGCAGCAGATATTCATAGCCGTGAAAGAACTAAAAATCTTTTGCGTCAGGCGGGAGCAACTACTGTCTACAGTCTTGACCAAATCTGCAATGAGGATAAGGGTAAGGGTTACAATCCTGAATACGGACTTCTGGGATCAAATAAAGCTACTGAAAAAGAGTTAAAGCTTTTTCCCAGGGAAGGTAAAAAATTTGTTAAAAGAGTTCAGAATGAAATCAGAAAACTTACCGGTAAAGAAGTTGAAGTCATGATATATGGTGATGGAGCTTTTAAGGATCCGGTGGGTAAGATCTGGGAGCTGGCTGACCCTGTAGTTTCTCCTGCTCATACTGAAGGTCTTAAAGGTACTCCCAATGAAGTTAAGTTGAAATATCTGGCTGATAATGAGTTACGGGACTTACGGGGAGAAAAGTTAACAGAGGCCATGAAAAAAGAAATAAAGAATAAAAAAGAAGATCTGGTAGGAAAGATTGAAGCTCAGGGGACAACTCCCAGACAGTTAACTGACTTACTGGGAAGTTTATGTGATCTGGTGAGTGGTAGTGGTGATAAGGGAACTCCCATTATTTTAATCCAGGGCTATTTTGATAATTTTGCCAGTGAGTAAATTTTTTCTTTTAAGTCTGATTGCTTTAACCTTATATTTTTTCCCGCTGTAATTCTTCTATAGAATTTATGATATTGAGGGCTCCCAGCAGTGAACAGTGGCTGTCTACACAGATTTTTATATTGACCATTATCTTCTCCCTTTTCTATTTATTATGAGCAATGGATTTATAGGGTATTCAGATAAATATACAAAACCCCTTCTGAAAACCAGAAGGGGTTTGTATATTAAGGTATATTTAGGGGTTTATAGCACCAACCGGGCAGGCTCTAATGCATTGATTACATCCGCGGCAGGCACTGGCATCGATTACCGCCTTATTATTTTCAAGACTTATTGCATCAAAGGGACACATATCTATACACTGACCACAGCCGGTACATTTGTCTTTATTAATTGTTGGCATGTTGGGGTTGGTGGTCTGTTGGTTGTTTTGTGTTGTATTTTTTTGATTATAATTTTGTTGTAACCCTTTTCTTGTCATTTGTGTTCCACACTCAGGACAGGTCTGTTGATAGCAGGGGACTCCCCGCTGGTGTGGTACCGTATGACCGCAGTTGGGACAGACACATTCTCCACTGGGGCCTAACCCCTGTTTGCGCCCCTGTCCCTGTCCACGGCCGCCGGCACCGCGGCCCTGACCCATTCCTGAACCTTGATTATATCTCATGGTTTTTACCTCCTCTATTTATAGCTGTTATTTTCTGGATATTATTATACAGGAATAATGAACATATGTCAAGAAAAGTCCTGATTTCTTTATTGACTTATGTTCATTTATTAAGTTATAATAAGTACTGGTATAGTTATAGTATTTATAGTCAGGGAGGTATTAATTAATGAAAATACAGCTTGATTGTATACCATGTATCAGCCGACAGGTTCTGGAAGCAGCCAGAATGATTACAGATGATGAAGATGTGATCTGGGAGATTATGAAAAAATATGGTGAGATGATCACTCAAATTGATAAAGATTCTAAAGCTCCTCTGGTAACCGCCCGGATACATAATTTTGTTAAAGAGAAAACCAACAAAAATGATCTTTACTATGAATTTAAGGAAAAAAATATTGAAATGGCCAGTAAGTTAATGCCAGAAGTAGAAAAAGTGATAAAAAATGCTGATGATCCACTTGAGGCAGCATTTGTAATGTCAGCCATGGGAAATGCTATTGATGCCGGAGTAAGTCTTGAGGTGGATATTGAAACCAATATTAAAAGTGCTGTAGATAATGGCTTTGTTCACAGTGATTTTGAAAAATTTAAGTTAGAATTACAGACAGCAGATGAATTATTATTTATTGCTGATAATGCGGGTGAGGCTGTTTTTGATAAGTTGTTGTTAAAAGAATTAAATAAAAGAGATGTGGATGTTATCTATGCTGTAAGGGATGTTCCCATTTTAAATGATATTACTATGCGGGAAGCAGAGGAACTCAATATAAACAAACAGGCAGAAGTGATTAGCAGTGGATGTCAGTCTCCCGGTACAGTGCTGGAGGAAGCCAGTACTGAATTTAAAGAAATATATAAGAGAGCTGATCTGATTATCAGTAAGGGTCAGGGTAACCTGGAAGGACTGCTGGGAGAAGAAAGAGATATTTACTTTTTACTTAAGGCTAAATGTAATCTGGTGGCAGATATTCTCGAGGTTGATGTAGGTGATTTTGTTTTTATAAAGAGGTGAATCTCCAGATAAATTTCATAAAAGAAATTTTATAGTAATTATGGTTATAGACCGCTCAAATGAGCGGTTTTTAATCTTTATCGACAAAATAACTAAAAATATTACTTTACTTATGATATAATAATTATATAAACATATATAATATCAAAGGAGGAGAATGGATGACAAGTAATATAGCATTTATGAGCTATCCTCGACTTACTAAACTTGCAGAAGAAGTGTTGCCTGCAGAGTTTTTGAATAAAATAATTATACTTGAAGGTTCTTTTGATAAGACAATGGAGAAAGCCAGTGAATTGAAAGAAAAAAAAGTTGATGTAATTGTCAGTGGCGGAAGTAATGCCCATATTTTACAGAAAAATTTCAAAAATTTCTCTATAGTTAAAATAAATATTGCCGGCTTTGATTTAATGAAAATTTTAAAAGAGGCCCGCAAAATAGATGATAAAGTTGCCATTATTACCTATAAAAATAAAATTGATAGGCTGGAGAAGATAAAGGAAATAATTGATATTAAAATAATCAATAAAACCTATGATAACTATTATCAACTGGATAAAATTATTTCAGATTTGAAAAAAAATGAATATAAAGTGGTTGTGGGGGCCAGTCTTGTCTGTGATAGTGTAGAAAAACATGGACTTAAGTCCGTATTTATTTATTCAAATGATAGTTTGATTAATGCTTTTGATCGGGCACTTGAACTTGATAAATCTATCAAAAAAGAAAAACACGAAAAAAAATTATTGGAAACTATTATTGAATTTTCATACAGCGGTATCATAGCGGTGGATGAAGATGGTATAATACAGGCCTATAATTCTGCGGCAGAATATGTTTTTAATAAAAGCAAAAAAGAGGTCTTAAATAAAAATGTAGATGAAGTTATACCAAATACCCGGATGCATAGAGTGCTGGAGTCAGGAATTGCAGAAAAAAATAAAATTCAGGATATAGGAGATAATAAAGCAATTTATACCAATAGAATTCCGATTATTGTGGATGATGAAATAATGGGGGTTGTGGCGACATTTCAGAAAACCGATTTTATTGAAAAAGCAGAACGAAAGATTAGAAAAAACTTATATAAAAAGGGGCTTTACGCCAAATATAATTTCAATGATATAGTTGGGAAGTCTGATACTATAAAAGAGACTATAAGGACAGCAAAGTCTTTTGCCAGAGATGACTCTACTGTTTTACTTACAGGAGAGACGGGAACCGGTAAAGAGCTTTTTGCTCACAGTATTCATAATTTTAGCAGTAAAAAGGAACAGCCCTTTGTCGCCGTTAATTGTGCGGCATTACCGGAAAAGTTGCTGGAAAGTGAATTATTTGGATATGAAAAAGGGGCTTTTACCGGAGCCTCCAAAGAGGGAAAAAAGGGTATTTTTGAGCTTGCCCATAAGGGAACAGTATTTTTAGATGAAATCTCAGAGATGCCCTGCCGCCTGCAGTCCAGATTACTAAGAGTACTTCAGGAAAAAGAAATTATGCGTATCGGAGGTAATGAAGTAATACCTGTTGATGTGCGGATAATTTCAGCTACAAATAAGAATATAAAAAAAGAAGTTAAGGACAATAATTTCAGGGAAGATCTTTTCTACAGGCTAAATATATTAAATTTAAATATTCCTCCCTTGAAAAAAAGAAAAGAAGATATTCAGCTGTTAATTAAAGAAATTATGAGATTTAAATATCCGGAATTGGTCAATAGTGATTTTATTCAAAAATTGAGTAAAGAGTTGAAAAAATACAGCTGGGAGGGAAATATCAGGCAGTTAAAAAATGTGATAACACGTATATGTGTGTTATTGAAGTATAATAATTATTCAGAAAAACAGATAATAAAAAATATTGATAATGTTTATTATGACAGAGTAAGGGAAAAAGAGGATAAATCTCCCCCAGCAGAAAAAGAAAAAATAATGCGAATGTTAGAAGAAGTTGAGTGGAATAGGACAAAAGCAGCAGAAAGATTAAATATGAGCAGAACTACATTATGGCGCAAAATGAAAAATTATAATATATAATGTATTTTTAAACTTATGAAACAATACGTTATAACACTTTGTTTCATAATGAGCGACTTATCGGTGGTAATCTTTGTATTGCCGCCGTTTTTTTATTGGAATAGAAAATGCAATATTTAATAACTACTAATAATATTAAAAATATTTCAAAATAAAAGGAGGAATAAGATGAATATCAAAGAACCAATTAAGTTTGCGTGGATTTGGGTTGTTTTGGTAATAATTTTATTAATAGGCATACCCTGGTATCTGCCCGAAGGTAGTTATAGTCCGATAATACTGGGATTTCCTTACTGGGCTTTTATCTCTGTTATCTCTACAGTAGCTCTGGCAGTATTTTTGAATTATGTTATCGACAACTACTGGGATATGGAAGAACTTGAAGAAAAAATCGAAGAAGAAAAGGAGGGTAATTAATGGAAATATCCCTTGATTTTATCGGCTGGCACGGTTTAATGGTAATGGCCTTTTATGCTATTGGTATTTTAGTAATTACAGTTTATTTTTCATATAGTAAAAAATTAAAAGATTCGCTTGGTGGCTTTTATCTTGGTGGTAAAGGGCTTGGTGCTCTGGTATTATTTTTCACCCTTTATGCCAGTCAGTACAGTGGTAACACGATTGTAGGTTATGCTCCCAAGGCATACAGAATGGGTTATGCCTGGTTTATGTCAGTGCCTTATATGATAATGGTTATTGTTGGTTATCTTTTGTTTGCGCCCAGGTTACATGTGGTCTCCAAAAGATATAATTTTGTAACTCCTACCGACTGGTTGACCAAAAGATTTAATTCAAAGGCTATATCACTTCTGGCCTCAATACTTATGATATATGCTCTGGGTAATTATCTTTTAGAACAGTTAATAGCTATGGGACATGCTGTAGATGGTATTACAGGTGGTTTTATTCCCTATTACTATGGGGTTTTATTCCTGGTGGCCATTATGCTTCTCTATGAATGGCTGGGTGGTATGAAGGCTGTAGCCATTGCTGATACTATTAATGGTATTTTGCTGTTGTTTGGAGTTGTTGGATTTATTATCATGGTTACCAGATACTTTGGAGGTTTGGGACAGGCGTCTACCCATATGGTAGAGAATTTTCCCGAAAAAATAGGAGTACCGAGTATGGGGATTAATGTGACCTGGATAAGTATTTATATACTTGTTGGTATTGGTGCTGCAGTTTATCCTCATGCAATACAGCGCATATATGCTGCAGAAAGTGAAAGTACTCTAAAAAAATCTCTGCGCCGTATGGCCTGGATGCCATTCATCACTACCGGTGTTGTTTTTATAGTTGGTCTTATTGGAATACAGGCTTTTCCTGAACTTGGTAAAATGGAATCAGAAAAACTGGTTGGTATGATGGCCAACACTATAGCCTCAAAATCAAGCTTTCATTACTGGTTTATGATGCTCTTTTTTGCCGGGATAATTGGTGCGATTATGTCCACTGCTGATTCAGTAATACTGGCTCTATCTTCTCTTATTTCCAAGGACCTTTATGGTAAATATATTAATCCCGACGCTGATGAGAAGAAAAAGGTTTTATGGGGTAAAATTATCGGGATTGTAATTGTTTTTGCCTTATTATTTATTGCCTGGAATCCTCCGGGAACACTTTTTGAAATATTTGTACTCAAATTTGAAGTATTGATACAGGTTGCACCTGCCTTCCTGCTGGGTCTTTACTGGAAAAAGTTGACAGGAAAATCAGTACTTGTGGGTATGATTGTCGGTGCATTTGTAGCTTCACTAATGACCTTTACTGATATATCTGTTGGTTCCTGGCATGGTGGAACAATTGGTCTGGCAGTTAATATGGCCATCTGTGTAATAGGCAGCCTGCTTTTCCCCGAAAGTCAGGAAAAACAGGAGGAAGTAGAAGAACTATTAGATATTACAAAATTAACAGTATAAATAAATAATTAATCATAAATTAAACAGGGAGGAAGATAATTGTGAATAAAGGTAAGATAATTAAGGAGTATTTTGAAAAAGGTAAAATACTTGTCTCTCCAGGTGCCTTTGATGCTATGAGTGCCCGGATCATTGACAAGGTAGGGTTTCCCTCAGTATATGTTACAGGTTATGGTGCTTCAGCAAATCTTTTGGGTAAACCGGATATTGGATTGCTCGGCATGAAAGAAATGGTAGATCATGTGGGACGTATTAGTGATGCTGTTGAAGGAGCCGTAATCGCTGATGCTGATACAGGATACGGTAATGCCCTCAATGTAATGCGTACAGTTCGTGAATATGAAAAGGCAGGAGCTGATGCTATTCAGCTGGAAGATCAGACCTGGCCCAAACGCTGTGGGCATATGGAAGGGAAACAGATAATTCCAGCAGAAGAGATGGTACAGAAGATAAAAGCAGCAGTTGATGCTCGCCGCAGTGAGGACACTCTAATAATTGCCCGGACTGATGCCATTGCAGTTGAAGGTTATAATGAGGCAATACGCAGGGCTGAGATGTGTTATGAAGCAGGGGCAGATATCCTTTTTGTGGAAGCTCCTGAAGATAGTGACCAGCTGGCTCAAATACCTCAAAGTATAGAGGGGGCTCCCTTTATGGCCAATATGATAGAGGGTGGTAAGACTCCTGTAAAAAGTTTTGGGGAACTGGAAGATATGGGCTATTCTCTGGTAATCTATCCTCTCTCAACCCTCTATATTATGACAAAGGCTGTAAAAGATTTAATGGATGAAATGATGAGAAAAGATACTCCACAGGGTAAAGTGGACGAAATGGCTTCATTTAGTGAATTTAATGAAATAGTTGGATTAAAAGAAATTAGAGAAACAGAGGAAAAATATATTAAATAGGGGAGATAATAATGAAAGCAAGAAAACAATTTGTAAAGATGCTGGAAGAACCGGGCGGAATTATTCTGCCCGGGGCTCCAGATGCTCTGGCAGCAAAGATAATCGAAAATGTTGGTTTTAGGGCTTTATTTACCACCGGTTACGGAACATCTGCAACTGTACTTGCCCAACCTGACCGTGGTTTACTGGATTATAAAGAGATGGTAGAAAGGGCTTCCCAGGTTGCAGAGGCAGTTGATATTCCGGTATTTGCTGATGCTGACACTGGCTATGGTGGAGTATTAAATGTACAACAGACTGTAAAGGGATTCGAAAAATCAGGTGTAGCCGGTATATTTATTGAAGATCAGGTCTGGCCCAAACGCTGTGGACATATGGAAGGCAAAGACGTAATTGCTGAAGATGAATTTTTGGCCAAACTGGAGGCAGCTCTTGATGCCAGAGAAGATGAAGATTTTAAAATAATGGCCAGAACTGATATTAGAGCTGTTGAAGGTCTGGAAGCTGCCATAGAACGCGGTAAAAGATGTAAAGAGATTGGTATTGATCTTCTCTTTATAGAGGCACCCCAGACTAAAGAAGAACTGAAAATTATTGGTGATGAATTTCCCGATATACCACTTATGGCCAATATGATTGAACATGGCAAAACTCCAATTTTAAATAAAGAAGAACTGGAAGAGCTGGGCTATAAGATTATTGTCTGGCCACTTTCTGCCCTTTATGCCTCTGCCAGAGGTATGTATAAGGTGTTATCTTCACTTAAAGAAAATGGCGAAACAGAGGAAGTTATGGATGAGTTAATGCCCTTTGACAAGTTTAATGAGATGATTGGGCTTGATGAGATACAGGAACTTGAAGATAAATATTCCAATTAGAAGGTGGTGAGTCTGTGCCTACTTTAGCCGAAAAAATATTTGAGGATCATTGTATAGAGGGTGAGGTCAGTCCCGGTAATTTTATCAAAGCCAAACTTGATCTGGTCATGGGAGAGGATGTAACTATCCCCCTGGCCCTCAATAAATTTGCAGAACTGGGTTTTACTAAGGTTTTTGATGAAGAAAAAGTTGTTTTTGTTCTGGATCACCTGCTGCCCACAAATAGTGTAGAATCAGCTGAAAAACACAATAAAATCCGGGAATTTGCTAAAAAATATAATATTAAACATCTTTATGATCAACATAATATGGGAATAGAACATGCTCTACTTCCGGAACAGGGTCATATATACCCCGGTCAACTGGTGATTGGTGCTGATTCTCATACCTGTACTTATGGAGCTCTGGGAGCATTTGCCACCGGTATCGGTAGTACTGATATGGCTGTTGGTATGGGTACAGGAGAACTCTGGTTTAAAGTGCCTGAATCCATTAAATTTAATTATGAGGGTAAACTACCCCGCTGGGTTTCCGGTAAAGACCTTATACTTTATACCATTGGTGATATTGGGGCTGATGGTGCCACATATAAGGCCATGGAATTTAGCGGTGAAGTTATCAAAAACTTAACCATGGCTGATAGATTTACCATGTCTAATATGGCCATCGAAGCCGGGGCCAAAGCCGGTCTGATAGAATATGATGAAAAGACAGAAGAATATTTAAAGGACAAAATAGACTTTGACTACAGAGTTTATCAGAGTGATGAAGATGCAGATTTCGAAGATATAATAAACTATGATGTTAGTTCAATGGAACCACAGATTGCCTTTCCTTATTCTCCGGAAAATACCAGAGCCATAGGAGACATAGATGAAGATATTAGTATTGATGAAGCAGTTATTGGGTCCTGTACAAACGGCCGTCTGGAAGACTTAAGAAGGGCCGCTGAAGTTCTTAAAGGTAATAAAGTAAAAGAAAGTGTGCGGTTAATTATCATACCTGCCACCCGAAAAATTTACAATCAGGCCATGGAAGAAGGGCTTTTTAAGATTTTTATGGAAGCTGGAGCGGGTATCAGTATGCCTACCTGTGGGCCCTGTTTTGGAGGACACACAGGAGTGCTGGGACCGGGAGAAGTGGCTATAACCAGTACCAACCGTAACTTTAAGGGCCGTCTCGGCAGTCCAGAAAGTAAAGTGTTTCTGGCAAACCCATCAGTAGTGGCTGCTTCCGCTGTAGCCGGTCGAATTATACATCCGGAAGAGGTGGTTTAATGAAACTGGAAGGTAAAGCTCTCA